>NZ_JAQOSO010000056.1 GCF_030068505.1 Roseofilum capinflatum BLCC-M114 | reverse complement strand
GGTCAAGGGCGATCGCACTCCTTCCAAATATGATACAACACAACGATCGCGCTCAGGCTAAAGCCCAACGAAGCATCTAAGATAAACCCAACCAAATTGGGAAGCACAAATTCAGAAATCAGAATCAAAATCTTTTGTTGTCGTTTTTGAGAACTCATAATCATCAATTTCCTACGCTCACACTCCCCCCATTCCCCCGTAGGGTGCGTTAGCGAAGCGTAACGCACCGCATCTCATTCTCTGCTTAAAATCAACAAGAACAAGCCAAAATATAGAGTAATAAAACAAAATAAAACTCGCCAAAACCCTCTTTTCAAAGACCAACTCAACCTGCTATAGTAGGAGCAACCGTAAAGCATGGTAGGGCAAAACCATGGTCAATTCTCAACCGCAGACCCTGCAAGAACAATTTCTCTTGTACACGAAGCAACAACTTTTCACCCACAACGGCAATAGTGAAGCCCAGAAACTTTTTGCACTATAAAGCTAGAAAAGCAGAATCCAGTTTAGGGCAGCACGATGAAGGGAGTATTGATGAAAGTGATACATGGACGGAAGAAGATCAATTAGATTTGGTGAATTTTTCCTGGCAATTCGCGGCGACTACTTTACCACCCCCCCCTTTTTTTCTGTCACTCTCCTATGATGAAGATAGAATGAAATAGAGTATCAATAGCTAAAAGCGAGATAGAGCAAAAGTTCAAGTAGATTGTTCTGTCCACTCACAGTGGGATCGCTCTGGTGGTTGGAAAAGTATCTTGAAGAATTTTCGTTTACTGATTCAGCCGACCCTTCTGTTCTGGTCAATTCTTCCGTGGTTAGATGTTGTTCCGAGTTCTTATTTATTACGAGGATTTAATAAATTGATTAACGGTGTTAATCAATTTGAATCCTTTTATCCTTCCGGATAATTGGCAGATTTGCTATTCATTGAACTCGGAAAGTGACAGAAAAGGGAGTGTATTCTCAATCTTGAGACAGCACCAAATTGAGGATGTTTAACTCATGGGAATTGAGTAGATAGCGATCGCCGAACCATTGCTTGCGGATGTCCCCTAAACTGTAGCTACTGAAGATCAAGAACGGGAAATTCTCGTACTGATCCCCCATAGGCAGAACATTATCGACGGGATAGAGCGATCGCACATAGCATCCCAGAATATAGCGAAATGTCCTATATTCATCGTCAATCCTCTCTTTTGCATCCAGATAATCTTTCATCCTCTCCCTAACAATCAGGACTAATAACGGCAAAGCATAATAGCGATCCAATCGTTGACTTTGCTGCTCATAGCGTTGGGATTTATTTTCAGTTTCCCGAATTTCATCAATTAAATCAATCGCTGTTCGAGTCGCAAACTTAAGATTCTCAGGGTAGTCACTTTTGGGGCTACTGATATACCTTAAGTTCTTCCAGAGTTCACCCGTTCTCGGATTCAGAATTAAATCCAGAAACAAGGTATAGGTTTCCGAAACCACTCGATCGCCCAAGGGAACCATGAGCAAATTTCCTTGAAGATAGCCCGTTTCTAGAGGGGGGAAATCGATTAATCTGCTCAAGTTTGGTTGGATAAACTCTAAAAATCGATCTTTGAAGTTTTCAGCAATATAAGAACAGTTTTTCGGTTTTGGAATCGTAAAATCAGCTTGGCTCAGTAAAGTTTGTAAATATTCATGGCTTTGTTTTAAACGCCGATCCTTGGGACGATTTCTGACTTCTCGTTTTAATTCTCTGAGCAAATTAGCCAGTTGAGAACTGAGAGTTTGTCCAGCCGCAGATACCGACTTGCCACCAATGGGGATAATTAAATACTCTTGTCTGCCCATTTTTCCCGCTCCCAAAATCCGCGTCATAATCGAGGCTTTGAGCAGCAGTAAAATATTGAAAATGCTAAGAATTTTCTCTTGCAGGGAAAGCTGCGGCTCATCGTCAAAGTAAACGGCACGTTCTGCCAGATAAAAGTGTAAAGATTTGGATTGATTATCCCGATCTAAATTTCCTCGCCCCCGATAGATAACTTGAATGATTTCCATCAGATTTTTTTCCACTTGGAAGCGCGGAATATCCACTAAAATATGTTTGACTTTGGGAAAAGATAATCCACGACTGCCAGAGGAAGTCATAAAAATGATCTTAACTTCGTTTTGATAGCTATGGATGGTTTGTCTTTCGTTCTCCGAAAGACTAGCATGAATTTCTAGATAGTCCTGGTTTTTCTCAAACTTTTGCCAACGACGTTGAAGCGCTTCTATCAGTTTTTGTAATTCCTGCTTGTTTTGAATATAGACTAAAATTTGAGCGTCTGTTTCTCTCTGTTCTTCAGTAATGCGCTCAATATCGGCTAAGATTTGTTCGCGCAATTTTTGGGCTAAATCATCTTCTTGGGGTTTTAAGCGATCGCGCTCTTGAAACCGAGTCGAATGTATGATAATATTGTAGCTAATATTGAGATCGCTGGCAGGATAGGAGTTCGTGTTAATCAGGGTTGCCGGATAGCGTTTGAATCGAAACAGCTCTACCGTCAACGGTGAAGCCGCTTTTTGAGCTTTGCGGAAAAAGATTTTATCGGGTTCGGGATTGCCGGATTTTAAGTGCTGTTGAATTACATCTTTGTCTACAATGGAAGCATCGGCGATAATAAACTTAGGATTAAATCCATGTTGTCCTGTGGTTAACCCATAGTCCCTGAGAATTTGAGTCATGCGATTTAAGAATTCTACGCCGCTATCATCTCCAGTGATTTCATCAATCATGATAAATAGATGCTTAAAGCGCTTAGAAATGGCTTGCATTTTTGCCGGGAGTACGGCTTGAGTGCGACTATTATAGGCTCCTTTGAAAATCTGGCCAAAATGCTTAAGGGTGTCACTGCCATTGGGCGTTTTTTTCAAGGCTTGAATGGAGATGGAAGCGACGATTTTATTCGTACTTTGCCGATCGACAAGGGTATGGATGGCTTCGCACATGCTGCGAATGACTCCGGCAGTATTTTGGGGTGCTGCGACGATCAAATCTTCGGTTTTGCGTTGCAAGCGAGAATTGTATTTTCTCTGCTGCTTTTGATCTTGGCTGCCATCGAGAAATAAAACGGATTGTTGCTTAAAATTTCCTTGCCATTGAGGGGAAAGATATTGTACAGTATAATCACCCCCCTGTTGGGCAATCATTTGGGAATTCGTGTTTAAACAAACTAGGTTTTCACTGCACCATTTCCCGTCATTGTCCTTGAATTTTTCCAGAATATCGAGGTTAACTTGTTTGCGGGGACTGACGTAGAAAAAGAGAAACCCCTCATTTTGATGCTGTTGGAGGAAATTGGCGATCGCCGTGGTTTTGCCAATTCCCGGATTCCCCGTTAAAAAAAGATACAAGCTATCGGAAAGGAGCGATCGCCGAATTAACTCGGCATGGCCATTGCGTAAATCCAGGCTAGAATCGAGATCGTACTGGTGTGCAATATTATCGGGAAGGGGTGCAACCGAAGTCAGAAACCCCTGAATTTGCTCGTGATGGGTAACCACCGTGGTTCGATCTGGGGGAATATTAATCAGCTTTTCCACAAACTCCTTACCGCGATCGAAACTTGAACCCATCTGACGCTTGATCTGATTAAACACCTGTTTTTGCACTGAGATCATCTCTTTGCCACTGGACTCATGCTTGTAAATTTGATAACAGGTTTCAAACAAGGAGAGATTTTCGGGATGGATCGTCATCGTATTCATTCCGCGATCGCTATATCCGATCGCACTCAAAATCACCTTAGCTTTTTTAGGAATAATCCCCGTTTTCTCTGCAAACTGATAGAAACTATAGGCATATCCTGCCGCTTGAATCAACTTCGCGCTCTCCTTATCCTTTGACTTAAACGCCGTAAAATAATCCTTCAAACCGGGAGAAAAAAGAAAGTCTAAATCCGGATTTTCTCCCGTATCAATTCTGAGCTTAGAAAACACACTTTTCGAGCGCAAATAATTAATCTCTTTAATGAGTTTGCTTTTAATCAGTCCAATAAAATCTTGTACATTTGTCAGATCCTTTTCTGACTGAATGGCAAATACCGATTCATCCACCACCAAAATGCGATACTCTTGTCGCGAACTTCGAGTATAGCGGAGCAACAACAGGGTATCCGCTCTCAAAAACTCTCCTGTACCCTTGTACTGGTTAATATACGTCTTTAACTGCGTTGGATCGAGTCCCTCTAACTGAGATAACCATCCTTCAGAGAGCTGCTCTTGACTCTTCTGATGCGTCTTCAGACTATTGTCCCCCGCAAACGCACATTGATAATAAAGCACCTCTACATGATTCTCAAAGTCTCGCCATTCCGTCCCTTGCAGATATTCAGATAAAAAATTATACCCACCCAGAAACCCCTTCAAGAGTAAAAGCTGACTCCAGGTTTCAATGATCTGGCGATCGCTACAACTAATTGAACTCGCATTTTCAATCAGTTTTTTATTAATTTCATTTAATTTTACATTTTCCAGTTCTTGGCGATAATAATCAACCCATTGTGGTGCAAGTTTTTTGTGCTGAAGATAATTAAGAATTCCAAGATTAAACCCAATCTCAAACGGTCGTCCTTGATCTTCTATTTTCATCGCTCAAATTCTCCTTAATTCTAGATTCAATGTGTAGGGTGTACACTACTTGCATATATAGTTTATAAGCCCTCTCCCTACATCCCTCTCCCACGGGCTAATCTTGTAGGGGTTTTAATTCAGAGAGTAGAGCCGAGCTTAATAAAGAAAAATCTGTCCATGGCAGTAGCAAGGACTTTGACCCCAGGGTAAGGTTGCTTGATGGAAGGAGCAAAGCCAACAATTTTAGCCAAAGCCAGAACTCCATCACGCACAGACCTAATTGGGGTAGACCCCAGTTGCTTTAGTAGCCTCACCTCGGAGGGTTCAAACACCAGTGTAGCCCTTGACATGGGTTCAACTCGGAGAAGATAAGTTAGAGCCAGTAATTTCCAGGCGACTACTGAGTAAAAGGTGAGGGCATTAACCAAAGTGTCCACATCATCAAACTGTAGTTTTTCTACCTGCAAAGCACCCGACTTGAGAGTGTAATGGAAGCGTTCGACGCTCCATCGAAGAGCATACCACTGAGTCACCCTTTGCACATCCTCTAAGCGTGGTTCCTAAATCTGGCAACTCAGATGACACATCGGATAATTTACAGATGCGCTTACTGCTGACTATTTCTAAGTGACGGTCTTGACCCACCCGAACGAGCAGTTCTACATTGGCTTCTCGCTCGGCTCTAAACAGGTCAAATACATCGGCTTCTCGGTCGGCAACTACCACAATGGATTGATGTAATTGACTCGCTTGTTGATTGATGGCATCCATACCCTTGAGCCATTTCTGACTTTCTTTTTCTGTATCTGGTAAATCTTTGCCTCCTTCTCTAGTCCAATGTTGTTGCCCTAGTAGTCCTAGCGGGACACCGGATTGGCTCAGTAGTAAGATATTGTGCTGTATCAACCCTCGCACCTTACCTTGGATTACTCCTAAACCTGACATCTGTTTTTGTCCTGAGTAATTGTAATAAGTGGTGTACTGGGCGGCAATCAGATACTCTCCATCTGTACTCATTTAGGTTTGCTATATTACCCTGAAGGCGAGCAGAGCAAGCCTTAAAAAGGTAGATTTTCTTACTCATTACTCATGACAAGGCATCGAGCTACAAAATACTCTTGAAAAAGGCTAGGGTGTCTTTGAGGGCGACAATAAAGCGATCGATGTCGGTAAAGGTATTGTAGAAATAGAGGCTGGCTCTGGCGGTGGAATTGACCCCTAAAATTCGGTGTAAGGGTTGAGTGCAATGGTGTCCGGTACGAATGGCTACACCGGCTTGATCTAACAGAGAAGCAATATCATTGACATGGATCTCGCCCGTAGTGAAGGTAGCTAGAGCCGATCTAACCTTGTTCTGGTCGGGTTTTGGCCCATAAATTCTCACGTCGGGCACTTGCAGGAGTTGCTCAAATAAGTAATCGGTTAACTCCAATTCATAGGCGTGGATTTGGTCTAATCCAATACCGGTTAAATAATCGATCGCTGCACCGAGGGCGATCGCCTCACCAATGGCAGGCGTTCCCGCTTCAAATTTGTGGGGCAGTTCGGCATAGGTAGCGCGATCTAAAAACACTTCAGAAATCATTTCTCCACCCCCTAAAAAGGGTGGCATCGCTTCGAGTAATTCCAATTTTCCATACAGGAAACCAATCCCCGTCGGCCCGCACATTTTATGGCCAGAAGCCACTAACCAATCACAATCGATCGCCTGAACATCTAACTTTAAATGGGGGGCACTTTGGCAGGCATCAATTAACACTTTTGCGCCCACTTTATGAGCTTCTTTGACAATTTCTTCTACCGGATTAATACAGCCCAAGGTATTGGAGCCATGAACCACTGCCACTAACTTAGTTTGGGGACTGAGCAAGGACTTAAACTGCTCAAAGTCAAACTCTTCTGTTTCCGTTAACTCAACAAACTTTAAGACTGCGCCGGTTTTTTGGGCAATCATTTGCCAAGGGACTAAATTACTGTGATGCTCCATCACAGAAGTAATAATTTCATCCCCCGGTTTCAGGGTATTCAACCCCCAAGCATAGGCAACTAAATTAACCGCTTCACTCGCATTACGGGTGAATACGATTTCATTACGCGATCGCGCATTCACAAACCCTGCTACCTTATCCCTAGCGCCTTCATAGGCTTCTGTAGCGCGGCAACTGAGTAAATGAATCCCCCGATGCACATTGGCATTATCCCGTTGATAATAGTTTTGTAATTGCTCTAAAACCGCTTTCGGTTTTTGGGAGGTTGCCGCATTATCCAAATACACTAACGGATTTCCATGGGCTTCTTGATCCAGAATGGGAAAATCATCTCGGACAAGAGCGGCTAGGGTTTTGGGTTGGGTAAAAGTCATCATAGGGTTATGAATAGGAATAGAGAATGAGTGGGGAAAAGGGAGATCTCGATCCCCCTAAATCCCCCTTAAAAAGGGGGACTTTTTTGATTTCCCCCCTCTTTCTAAGGGGGGTTAGGGGGGATCAAATTAAGGGGGGCTAGGGGGGATCAAAAATTGGTACGGCACGAGAGACACTGAGCCAATTTACCTTGCAAGGAAGTCAGAGGAATGCGAGCTAAAATCTCATTGGCAAAGGCATCAATCAGCAGATGACGACTGGCTTCTTTCGATAAGCCTCGACTTTGTAGATAGAAGACTTCTTCCTCTTCTAACTGACTCACCGTTGCCCCATGGGAGCATTTGACATTATCGGCGGTAATTTGGAGTTGCGGTTTGGTGTCTACTTTCGCCTTGTCTGACAAAACCAAACTGCGATTAAGCTGTTGGGCGTTGGTTAACTGAGCGGCTTTGGGCACAAAGACTTTACCATTAAATATCCCATGGGCTTTTTGATCCACAATGCATTTATGCAGTTGATTACTGCTGCCATTCGGATACAAATGATTAACGCTACTATGGGTATCCGAGCATTGTTGACCGGTAATTTCAGTTAAGCCATTGAGCGTAGTTTGGGTTCCTTCTCCTTGGTGAATCACATCAATATTATGACGGGATAAACCGGCTCCTAAACTAATCGTATTGAGTGTATATCGGCTGTCACGGTTTTGAGAAACTGCGGTTTTGCTGATGTGGATGGTTTGCTGTCCTTCCTGCTGAATGCGAGTATGGTTCACTTGGGCATTGTCTTCTAACCAAACTTCGGTCACCGCATTACTAAAGTAGGGGGTAATTCCGGGAGCGGCTGGACAACTGCTAATGGTGACATACTGTTCAATCAGGGTAACGGAACTATTGGCTCCCGCTACCACTAAGGTGCGGGGACTGGCAATTTCCGCTTCTCCCTCTTCTACCGATAAAAACAGCACATGAATCGGTGTTTCTATTACCTGATTTGCCGGTATCCACACCAGCGCCCCATCCTGTAAGCTGGCGCTATTGAGGGCAGTAAAGACTTCTTGATTTCCCGGTTGTTTGCCCAAGTAGGAATTAAGTTGAACTTCCGCAACTGCTCCTGATAACAGGTGGGTCACTGTTTCTACATCAAGCCCAGAGAGATCGGAGAGATCGGCAGAATATACGCCATTGACAAAGACCAGACGGCTGTGTTCTGCTTCTGGCAAGATAAAGGGCGTAATATCCATAAACGCTCCACTGGGCACAGTGGCGGGTTGGAAGTCCACACCCAAGAGGCGAGAAATATCGGTAAACCGCCATTCCTCGTCCTTGGAGCTAGGAAATTGCAGTTCTGAGGCGATCGCCGCCCCATGTTCTCGCACTGCCTGAATTAAGGACACCAGCGCCGGATCGAGTTCCGGTTTATCAAACCCTAGGCGAGTCTTCAGAAGCTGTTGCACTGCATAAAGCCGGGGATTTTCCCGGTTCAGTTCCGTGGGGGATAAAGCCCCAACTGAAAGCGTACTCATCCTATTTCACCCCCTGTAATGCTTCCTCTAGAATCCAGTCATAACCCCTAGATTCAAGTTCCAAAGCTAACTCCTTACCGCCCGTGCGTAAAATCCGGCCATCCGCCATCACATGCACATAATCGGGCACAATATAATTCAACAACCGTTGATAGTGGGTAATCATCAACACCGCATTATCCGGGCGCGTTAACTGATTCACTCCATTGGCGACAATTTTCAGGGCATCAATATCCAAACCTGAATCCGTTTCATCTAAAATCGCCAACGTCGGTTCTAGAAGGGCCATTTGCAGAATTTCATTCCGCTTTTTCTCCCCTCCAGAAAACCCTTCATTCACGCTGCGGTCTAAAAATGCCGCATCCATTTTCACCACGTCTAACTTCTCTTCCACCAAGTCTTGGAAATCAAACGTATCCAACTCTTCCAAACCCTGTTGTTTCCGTTTGGAATTATAGGCAACCCGCAAAAAGTCCAAATTGCTCACACCGGGAATTTCCAGGGGATACTGGAACGCCAAAAACACCCCAGAAGTCGCCCGATCTTCCGGTTCCATCTCCAGCAAATTCTCACCTTTATAAATAATCTCGCCACCGGTGACTTCATAGGCTGGATGACCCGCAAGAATCTTAGAAAACGTACTTTTTCCAGAACCATTGGGCCCCATAATGGCATGGATTTCTCCCGCCTTAATGTCCAAGTTTAAACCTTTGAGAATCGATTGACCCGCCACATTCGCGGTCAGATTGCGTACTGATAAAATACTCATATTTAGCCGACTGTTCCTTCTAATTTCAAACTCAACAACTTATCTGCTTCTACGGCAAATTCCATGGGCAACTGATTAAACACATCCTTACAGAAGCCACTAATCATCATGGAAACCGCATCTTCGGCGGAAATTCCCCGTTGGGCAAAGTAGAAGAGCTGATCTTCCCCAATTTTGGAAGTTGAGGCTTCATGCTCTACTTTTCCAGAATTATTTTGCACTTGGATATAGGGGAAAGTGTTGGCTTCCGCATTATCCCCAATCAGCATGGAATCACATTGGGAATAGTTTCGCGCCCCTTCTGCTTTGGCGTTCACTTTCACCAAACCGCGATAACTGTTGGCAGAACCACCGGCAGAAATTCCCTTAGAAATAATCCGGCTGCGGGTGTTTTTGCCCACATGAACCATCTTAGTTCCGGTGTCGGCTTGCTGTTTGTTATTAGTGAGGGCAACGGAGTAAAATTCACCGACGGAATTATCGCCCACTAACACGCAACTGGGATATTTCCAGGTGATGGCTGAACCGGTCTCGACCTGAGTCCAGGAAATCTTAGAATTGACTCCTTTACACAGTCCTCGTTTGGTGACGAAGTTATAAATTCCGCCTTTGCCGTTTTCGTCACCAGCGTACCAGTTTTGAACGGTGGAATATTTAATATCAGCATTATCCAAAGCGACTAATTCTACGACGGCCGCGTGTAGTTGGTTGGTGTCGTACATGGGAGCCGTGCAGCCTTCCAGGTAGGAAACTTGTGAGCCTTCCTCGGCCACAATTAAGGTGCGCTCAAATTGTCCGGTATCACCACTATTAATCCGGAAATAGGTGGACAGTTCCATGGGGCATTGAGTATTTTTGGGGATAAATACGAAGGAACCATCACTAAATACGGCGCTGTTGAGAGCGGCAAAGTAATTATCGCCGACCGGAACAACACTACCGAGGTATTTTTCTACCAGTTCGGGATAGTCATGGACGGCTTCGGAAATGGAGCAGAAAATCACCCCTTCTTCTGCTAGTTTTTCCCGGAAAGTGGTGGCAATGGAAACGCTATCAAATACGGCATCGACGGCTACGTTGGAGAGCCGTTTTTGTTCGGAAAGGGGAATACCGAGCTTGTCGAAGGTTTCTAGAAGAGCGGGGTCAACTTCATCGAGACTTTTCTTTTTATCCTGCTGTTTGGGGGCAGAATAATAGCTGATGTTTTGGTAGTCGATGGGGGGATATTGAAGATGGGGCCAGTTGGGTTCTTTCATTTCTAGCCATCGACGGTAGGCTTTGAGTCGGAAGTTGAGCATGAATTCCGGTTCGTTTTTCTTGGCGGAAATCAGGCGTACTACGTCTTCGCTTAAGCCGTTGGGGATTTTGTCGGTTTCGATGTCGGTGATGAAACCGTATTTGTAGGGTTGGTTGACTAGGGTTTTGACGCTAGTGGACATGGTGGGTGTTCTCTAGTAACTAGGGGGACAAGGCTGGGTGATTTTCCTTGATGAGCTTAGGATGCGCTTACGGAGTCGGTTGTGCCTCGAATTTGATCGATGCTGATGGCTCTTTCTGTGCCGACAAAGGGATTGTCTTCGGTGAGGAAGAGCATACAGTGGCATTCTTTGCGCTCGCGCATGGGGACGCAGGGGCAGTTCCAGTAGGCGGCTTTGGCTTCGGCTTCTTTGTCTTCGTAGTGACGACAGGGACAGAGGGGAGCGCCGAGTTCGTCTTTGTGTTTGGCGAGTCCTTCGATGACGACAGCCGTGATGCTCAGGTCAGAACAAAAGTACGTGCCGGTGTTTTCCGCATATTTTTCGGAAAATTTCCGCATGGCTTCTAGACTGGCTTCTGTGGCTTGCTGGGGTTGGGATGATAGGCTCATGGGCAAATTCTTAATGAATGAACAGGATTAAACGAGTATAATGGGTTTAAACAACTTGCATGTTGCTTTACTATGATTTTAGCGTAGTTTAGCAACAAGTTTGTTGTCAAATCCCAATTTTGGGATTGTGTATACGCTGTAGTGGTGATTAAGTTTTGTGAAGATCATGGGAACAGCTCACCAAATTTCGACGAAAGAGGCCATTCTGGAGTACCTCCTCAAGGATGGCCAAGCAACGGCTTTGGAGTTAGCAGAGGCGTTGGGGGTGAGTCCCCAAGCGATTCGGCGACATCTGAAGGACTTGGAGGGGGAGGAGTTGATTGAGTATGAGGTTGTGCATGGAGATAAGGATGGACAGACTTCGATGGGACGGCCCCAACATTGGTATTCCCTGAGTCGGAAGGGGCGCGATCGCTTTCCCAATAATCATGGTGAATTTGCTGTGGCTCTTCTGGATACTTTAGCGGAAACGGTGGGCAAAGACCAAGTGGGGTCGATTTTGCAGAAGCAATGGCAGCGTAAAGCGCAGGTTTACCGCGATCGCCTCAGAAGTGGCACGATTGAGGAACGGGTAGAAAAGTTGGTGGAACTGCGGCAGGAAGAAGGGTATATGGCTCAATGGTATGCCGTAGAACCGGATGCCCAGAATCCGAATAGAGCAACCGGATTTATGTTAACGGAGCATCATTGCGCGATCGCCGATGTAGCTGAATCCTTTCCGACGGTGTGTGGCCATGAATTGGAGATGTTTTCTGATCTGTTTCCGGATTGTCAGGTGGAACGTACTCATTGGATTATTGATGGAGAACATCGCTGTGGTTATTTAATCGCGCCGGTCATGAATCGGGCTGAATCAGCTTAAGCTTGGGCGATCGCCCCCCAAAATTCAATTAAATAAACCTTACGTTTCTCAAGCTTTGGGCTGGGGTGGGAAAGAATAGTGTTGAATGCAAGCATTTTTAATTTTTAATTTTTAATTGATTATGACTTCCCGTTTACCGGTAGAATTTCTCACCGAAGAAGAAGCCATGGTGGTGGATTCAGCCTTATTATCTTCGGCAGATAAGTTTTCCACCCGACTGGCGATTTATGCTTGTCGCGCTCTCAAAGAAATTAGTCTAGAGACCCATGAACCCGCAGAAACGATTTCTGAGGAGGCGATCGCCAATTGGGTGAAACACGACACCCACATTCAAAAGATTATCGATCTCGATGAGAGCTTCATCAATTTTTTCGCTCGTCTGGTGAGTTCAGCACGGGTTCCCCTGAACCAAATTGCCCAGGAAAACCAAGTTAAGGTAACCGATTTAAACGTGATGGATATTGTATCCTGGTTTGAAAAAGACCGCCGCATCGAAGCTTAACCCCCATTCCCCATTCCCTATTCCCCATTCCCTATTCCCCATTCCCTATTCCCCATTCCCCATTCCCCATTCCCTATTCCCCATTCCCTATTCCCTATTCCCCATTCCCTAAACTAAACCGGGGGTCGTCAAAGAGGGCGATCGCCTCTTCTAGGGGAACAGGTCGTGAAAAGAAATACCCTTGCCCATAATTACACTCGAATTCTTTGAGCGCTTCTAGATGCTCACGGGTTTCAATGCCTTCTGCAACAATCGTCATTCCCAACGCTTTCGATAAGTTGATAATCGCATAACAAATACTACGACTTTTGTTATTTTCCTGGGCATTCATCCCTTGGACAAAGGACTTATCAATTTTTAAGGTATCGAGATTGTATTCATTCAGATACTGGAGACTAGAGTATCCCGTACCAAAATCATCTAAAACCAAAGGGAACCCCAAAGCATGACACTGTTGTACCCAGGCGATCGCCCGTTCGCTGTCAAATAAAGTGCGCTCTAAAATTTCCAGCTTCACTTGCTGATAGTTGAGTCCATTTTTATCCGTACAATTGAGGAGAAAACTGAGAAAATTTGGATCTTCAATTTGGCGACTAGCGATATTAAAACTCATGGTTAATGGATAACTGACCTGTTCTTGAATTGTCCTTAAGGCTTGCAGTCCAGTTTCCATCACCCATTGACCAATAGGGACAATTAAAGAAGTCGATTCTGCCAAGGGAATAAACTGATCGGGAGGTACAAACCCCCGTTTAGGACTGTGCCAGCGAATTAAAGCTTCAAACCCGGTGATAGTTTGGGTTTCTAAATCGAGGATCGGTTGATAGACGAGCTTAAATTCATTCTCATTTAAAGCCGTGCGTAACTCATTTTCCATGCGGATCAAATCTACGGCTTCTGTCAGTCGAAATGAGAGATCTTTTTGGGGATTCAGGTCAGGATAGAGTTTCTCTAGAAAAAACTTAGGCGCTAGGGCTTTACCGCGCGATCGGAAATTTTGTGTTTCCGAGCGAAAATAGCGCATCACCATCAACAGTAACATTCGCAACAGGGGATCGGCTTCTTGAATGCGGCGGTTGACCTGCTCCTTGGTGACTACAGTTAATCTCACATCGGTTAAAGCGGTAGCCGAAGCCGATCGCGGTTGACCATCAATTAAGGCAATTTCACCAAACATGGAGCCAGGATAGAGACGATTCAGAATCCGGCGTTTTTCGTCTATCTGAGTCCAAATTTCCACTTCTCCTTCTTCAAGGATATAGGCGAAGTCTCCGCGATCGCCTTCATAGAAGATCGGCTCTCCGGCATGTACCCGGCGAGTTTGAAGCCGTTCGTAGAGTTTGGACTTCACCCTAGAAATCATGATGCTCCCCAAGTCTGGATTCTGACGTTTGCTGGCAACTATCATAATTATAGTTGGCTGTTGACGATTGTTTTTAGTGATATAGTCATTCCCCTACAATGATGTCTCTTTTTTAAGGCTCTGGAGGATGAAGCGAAACATTGCGATTGTTCTGGCAACTTATAACCCGGATTTGGAATATTTACGAAAACAAATTGAGTCTTTACAAGGGCAAACGTGGCAAGATTGGATTTGTCATATAGTGGACGATCGCTCCTCTCAAGCGTGCCAACACCAGATTCAAGCCCTGATCGCCGCAGATCCGCGTTTTCAGTTCCATCCCTACTCGGAAAATGTCGGTTCCTACCATAACTTTGAGCGGGGATTACAGTTGTGTGTAGACGATCCGAGTTTGCAGGCGATCGCCTGTTGCGATCAGGATGATGTTTGGTTACCCGATAAATTAGAGCGTCAATGGCACACTTTAGAGTCAGAATCAGCCCTTTTAGTCCATTCTGACCTAGAGCTGATCGACGGGCAAGACCAAACCCGACACGCTTCTGCATGGCAGTTTGAAAAGCGATCGCCCCAAAACCTCACCCCCCAACTGCTCCTCCTCCGCAACACCCTCACCGGATGTACGATGATGTTTCGTCCCCAACTACTCCCGGTGCTGCTGCCCTTTCCTGCTCGAAATGGGGGCGACTGGTATCATGATTGGTGGATTGCCCTAATTGCTTCCCATCAGGGCAAAATCGCCCATATTTCCCATCCCCTGGTGCGATATCGCATTCATGAGAGCAACGCGGTGGGGGTGGTGGAAGATGCGGGGACTCTCTCCCAGGAAGCGATCGCCGCATGGCAGAAAATCGGAAAAATGACGGGAAGAAGCTATATTACCCATCGTAATTTGAACCAAGCAGTCTGCGATCGCCTCAACCTCAATCCCCAAGAGGTGAAAAATAACCCTTTTGGCGATCGCCCCCTCAATTTCGGTTTGCCCATCCTACAGCTAGGCTGGCGCAGTTGGCAAGCGGGGTATGGTTCCCAGGGAATTGCCCTCCGAGTTTTTGTCCATAAATGCCGCAAAGATGTTAAAAGATTATTAAGTAGGGGTGGGTCTATAGCCTTTCTCAAATAGATGAGATACAAACTTAGCCCCCTCTCCCAAGGGAGAGGGGGTTGGGGGTGAGGGCTTCACGCAAAAGAGAAACGCTATAGCCTGACTAACAACTCTCAATAACCGGTTTATGGTGGATTACCTAATTATAGGGGCGCAAAAAAGTGGGACAACTTCCCTCTATCATCATCTGATTGAACATCCAGGGATTAGTCCAGCAAAGGAAAAGGAACTCCATTTCTTTAGCTTACACTTTGACCGGGGAATGTCTTGGTATGAAGCCCAATTTCCGCAACCGGGAATGAGAGGGGAAGCCAGTCCCTACTATCTCTATCATCCCTTGGTTCCCCAACGGGTTCACCAGTGTTATCCCGACGCGAAACTGATTGTGCTATTGCGCGATCCGGTAAAACGGGCTATTTCCCATTATTATCATGAAGTGCGCTGGGGATTTGAAACGTTAGGATTAGAAGCGGCGATCGCCAGTGAACCCCAAAGACTACAAGGAGAAGTGGCAAAAATCCAAGCCAATCCCCTGTATCATAGCTTTAACCATCGCCATTACAGTTATTTAGACCGGGGGCGATACCTGGATCAACTGCTGCGTTGGTACGAGTATTTCCCCTCGGAGCAGTTCTTAATTTTACTGGCTGAAGACTTTTACAGCCATCCCCAGGCGATCGCCAATCAAGTCTATGAATTCCTGGAATTACCCCCCCACGATCTCACAGAAACCCCCATCTATGATGCTGGAGACTACCCCAACATTTCCCCCCAACTCTATCAACAGCTCGCCCACTATTTTACCCCTCACAACCAGCGTTTATCCGTTTATCTTCGTCAACCCTTACCTTGGACTATGACTAAACCATCCAGCCCCATTGACTATGAAGGCGCTTGGGATAATTATGCCCAAAATTGGACATCTACCGATCCAGATTATCAGCATGTTGGTGATGAATGGATCGGCAAACAAGCCGGAGCAGCCTCTTCCCGGTCAGAATACGAACAGTTAATCGAAACCCATTTAATCGCGCCGTATATTCAATCTGGCGATCGCGTCCTCGAAATCGGTATTGGCGGAGGCAAAACAGCAGCCCTATTATTGAAATACTGTCAAGAATTAGTCTGTGCCGACATTTCCGCTCAAATGCTCAAAGCAACTGAAGAAAGATTAGGGAGCGAAAAAACATCCTACGTCAAACTCAATGGACTCAACCTAAACGGCATTCAACCCGCCAGTATTGATGTCTGTTTCTGTTACGATACCATGGTTCATATCGAACCGCGAGACATCTACAATTATCTCGTCCAAATTCCCCCACTTTTGCGCGGTAGACGGCTCTGTTTATTCCACCATAGTAACATCCTCTCCCCCCTCGGATGGGAAAAATTTCTCAACGATTATCCCCATAATCTTCTCGGAAAACGAGATGGAACCGCCTTCTCCATTATGACCAATGAAATTATGGAAAAATTCCTCACCACCTTGGGCTATGAAATCTTAGAACAAAATACGGAATTAGTGCCCAGAGATTGTATTTGGATCTGTCGCGCTCCTGAACAATAATGACAGCAACTTGTACTCTATATGAGGTCTACGATCCCCCCTCATCCCCCTACCCCCTTCTCCCACGGGAGAAGGGGGAAAGTCCCTCTCCCGTGGGAGAGGGATATAGGGAGAGGGCATTTCCCATTACACAACTCATTTAGTAGTAGTAACGCACCTTACCGTCGTGACTGAAATCCACCGTATCTGTCCAACCGTTCATTAAACCTACATGAAAATTCTATTTTTACACCCCAACTTTCCCGCCCAATTCCGTCATTTAGCCAACGTTTTTGGCAGCAACCCCAATAACCAAGTCGTGTTCATCACCAAAAATGAACGCCCCGAATGGGTCATTCCCGGAGTGCGAAAAGTTCTCTTCAGTCCCAGTCGAGAACCGAGAGCAGAAACCCATCACTATGTTCGCCCCTTAGAAAGCGCCGTTTTATATGGTCAAAGTGTCTATCGAGTCGCAGAACAACTCCGAGCAGAAGGGTTTATTCCCGATATTATGTATGGTCATTCCGGATGGGGGCCCACCTTATTCTTAAAAGAAGTTTTTCCTGAATCTCCTCTCCTGTGTTACTACGAATGGTTTTATCACGCCAGAGGAACCGATGCCGACTTTGACCCCTCCGAACCCCTTTCGGCTGATGATTTATGTCGAATTCGGATTAAAAATGCTTCGATTTTACAAGACCTATATAACTGTGATTGGGGAGTATGTCCGACCCAGTGGCAAAAGTCCCAATTCCCCCCAGAATTTCAAAGTAAATTATCCGTAATTTTCGATGGCATTGATACCGATTATTTTAAGCCCAATCCTAGCGCAAAATTGAAATTTACCGGTGAAGGATTTAGTAAGCCAATTGCTCCGATCGATCTATCCGGAGTCGATGAAATTGTTACCTATGCCACTAGGGGAATGGAACCCTATCGCGGTTTTCCCCAGTTCATGGAATCGATTGTTTATCTTCAGGAACAGCGCCCCAATTGCCATGTGGTAATTGTGGGAGAAGACCGGGTTTGTTATGGTAAATCGTTGCCCAATGGCAAAACCTATAAACAGGCAATGTTAGAGCGCCTAAACTTGGATATGTCACGGGTACATTTTACCGGCCCTCTACCCTATGGACTCTATTTACAGGTGCTGCAAGCTTCTACTGTGCGAGTGTATTTAACTCGACCCTTTGTGTTGTCTTGGTCGATGATGGAATCCTTAGCAACCGGCTGTTTAATTGTGGGTTCCGATACGGCTCCAGTCCGGGAGATGATCCAGGATGGAGAGAATGGTTTGTTGGTGGATTTCTTCTCGCCGAAAGAGATTGCTAAACGGGTGAGTGAGGCGTTAGATAATCCAGAAAAAATGGCTCCTTTGCGCCAAAAAGCGAGGGAGTTAATTGTGGAAAAATATGACTTGAAAAATTTGTTGCCTAAGCATATTCAAATTGTGGAAAATGTGGCTCAGGGCAATTTACCGAATGCGAATGCAGACGGGTTTACCCCGCAGATGAAGGCGTATATGAAAAATGGCAATCCGAAATCCTCGAAGGGTAAGAAGAAGAAATCTAAGGGGTTTGCTCTGCCGTAAATAAATTAAAAATTAAAAATTAAAAATTAAAAATTGATGAGGTGTTCGGTAATCATATCAAATCCAGTTAAAGGGAATAAAGAATAGAATGGTGTTGCTATAGCGAGCAAGATGCTCGCACTCCTCTAATCCCTTGATATTACTGGAGTGGGAGCGTCTCGCTCCCTAAATTTTTAATCATGGTATTTCCGCTTCGCGGACATGAACAATCGGACTTGATATGATATGACTGAAATGAATTGAGTAAACGTACTCTTTTTGTTATACAATTTGAGTCTGTGCTGACTGTCGTTTGTCATGAATCATCCTTCTCCTGCTGAATTTTCGACTTCCGATCGCCTAGGCTGTCTGTCTACAGAAGAAACTGATGCTTTTTTGCAGAGCGTGCAAGGGCAAATGGTTGCCCAAGAGTTTGATAGCGGCGATCGCCAAGTTTTGCAGCAAATGGTAGAATGCTTGGGCGATTCTAGGGGGATGGTGCGCCTCAGTTTTGCCGAAACCATCGGAAAAATTGGCACACCTGCGACTCCAGTATTATTAGAGGCTCTGCGACATCATGCTAACCCCGTGGTGCGACGAGCAGCAGCCAAAACCTTAACCCTAATTGCCGATCCCGCAGCCGTTCCCACACTGGTAGAAGCCCTGCTTAATGATGATGATATGGTGGTTAAAGGCTCTTCTGTGGGCGCTTTAGCCAGAACCGGTGAAGTTGCGGTTCCCGCGCTATTGGAAATTCTCGCCGATGCCAATCATCCCGAAAATTATAAGGGATTAGTGGGTTGGGCGTTGGCATTTATTGGCTCAGAAGCCAAGGATTTAGTCTATCAACAAATGGCTTCTGAGTCCCCAGAAGTGCGAGCTGCGGTAGTCGAAGTGATGGCTCAAGTCGCGCAAGAAAATCCCGAAAATGGCGATCGCGCCAGCGATGCAGAGTATAATCGCGAACGCCAATTATTATTACAATCCCTAAATGATCCCGCCTCTATCGTCCGTTGTGAAGCAGCCACCGCATTAGGCAACTTGAAATATACCCACGCCATTCCCCAACTCTTAGAACTCCTGCAACATTCCGACATAGAAAGCCGCAAAAGTGCCGCCCTCTCCCTCATGAAAATCGGCGATCTCAGTGTAATAGACTCCTTACAAACCGCTTTAACCCAGGAGAGCGAACCATCCGTTGCCCAAGTGATTCAACTCGCAATTACCAAACTGGAAAATAGCACCCCAGAAGACGATGATTGGGAAGATTAAGTAATGAACAATGAACAATTACCCATTCCCCATTCCCCATTCCCCATTCCCTATTCCCTATTCCCCATTCCCTATTCCCCGATAGGTAATCGTTTGCTCTAACCGGGGTAAAGCATTCGTGGCCGATTCCCGAATATAAGTATCCGCCGATTCATCATTTGCTAATTGGGTTAACACCTCTGTAGCACGACCATCTCCCATAGAAGCCAAAGCATTAATAATCGATACCGCTAAGGCTAAATTATCCGTTGTTTTTAGCGTTTCCACTAACAAATCCAACATCGGCGAACCCACAGCCCCCAAAGCCATGACTGCGGCAATATTCACCACTGGATTCGGATGATTTAGAGCCACCTTTAACCCTTCTACCCCTTCTTGTGGAAAAGCATCGGGGCCATAATTCACGGCAACTTGGGCCAAAGCTTTCACACAACTGGCTTGAATCGTGGCATTCTCACTCGATTCAAACAGAGAAACAATGGCAGAAACGGCATCCGGCCCAATCACCCCTAACGCTTTCACGGCTGCGCGGCGAATGTCCACCGTTTCCTCATTCACCATCTCAATTAAGCGACCAATGGTCTGTTCATCGCGATTTTCCGCTAACTGTACCATGGCCCGTTCTCGTAAATTGGGGTTGGGATGTTTAAGCTGTGCAAATAAAGCGTCGGTATCCGTGGTCATAGAATGAATAGAATTAACAATTAACAGAGGAAGAACTCTAAGTCCTAAACTTGACTGCATAAGAAGCCAAGCTTTAAACTTAGAGTTCTCTAAAGTTTTATCCTTGAACTTTAATCAAGAATTCAACTCAATTTTCGCCCAGCGATAGACTAGGACAAGGAGTTGATTACATAGTCTAAGAGAGCATTGTACTCAACTAGAGCTTGTGCAGACATATCGCGAGGAGCGCAACCCCGGTTGCGAGCGAAGGTCAGAGCTTCAACATAGGGAGCGGTAGGCAGACCTAAAGCACGATAAACTTCACGCTGTCCAGCAATTCCCCATTCATCAAGAGGGCCAGTACCGCCTACAGCCAAGCAGTAGCTAACCAAGCGCAGGTAGTGCTTGATATCACGCAGGCACTTAGCTTTGAAGGTATCGGTGGAGTTGGCTTCACCAGCATTGTTCAGGTAAGAATACTTTTTGATGCACGCATCATAAGCTTCTTTAGCAACGGCATCAATGTTACCACTGAGTTTTTCCGCCGCTTCTAAACGAGCAGCAGCGCGTTGCAGACTACCTTGAACGGACTCTAGGTCAGAGTTGGTAGGAAAACGACCAGCAGCATCAGCAGCAGCAATAGCCGTGGTGAGAACTGATTTCATTTCTTTACTATCTCCAGGTTTATGTGATCGGTGTTACTTTTTAATGGACGATTGCACGTAGTTCTGCGGTGCAGTTATTTATCGGTTTTAGCTTAAAGCGGCAATAACGCGATCAAAGTATCCAGCACACTCAGAAGCTAAAGCAGAGCAGTCTCCTTGAGGAGTGTCCATTTTGCGGAATTTGCTGGTTCCCTCGTACATTTTGTTCGTGTTGTTGATGTGAGCAACACAAATAGCCTTCATGATTTGTACAGCGCGAACGGCGGAAGTTGCGGGAACTCCCAGGGCGGTGTAGGTTTCTTTTAGGCCATTTAAGCACCGATCTTCGAGAACGGAAGCATCACCAGCTAACAAGGCATAGGTGACATAGCGCAGAATGATTTCACCATCGCGTAAGCACGCAGCCATACGACGGTTGGGGTAGCAGTTACCACCGGCTTGGATTAAGCCATCATTTTCGCAAATCATGCCGGTAATGGCATCAGAAACGCAACAACTGGCGTTGCTGGCTACGGCGTTAACAGCGTCTAGGCGCTTGTTTCCTTCAGCAATGAAGCCTTTAAGTTCAGCGATTTTGTCACTGCTCAGAGCGGCAGTGCTGGCATCTGCTGATACCACAGCTCTCGAAAAAGCGTCAAGCATTGAAATGTTTCCCTCTCAATAGTTGAATTTAAGTGACCCATTATGGAACAGGTCATAATTGACTATAAAAGATGGGGGTTACGCAGACCCGGTTTATGATAAACAAGGTAACAATCCTTTACAATTCGGGGCGATCGATGCATAAACTGGGGGATATGCGATCCCTAAACGGTTGATTTCAAGGTATTTTTAAGGAATCTGCTGATGCTGATTCGGTGCTAGAGGTATGGATAAACGATTTTCTCAGCTTTTTAATTTAAGTGAAGACCGGGCGATCGCCCTTTTAGAAATGCCTTTGGATCAGTTAACCGATCCGAGCGATCGCTATGTGGCAGCTTGTCACCTGATGCACTACCCCACAGAACGGTCGATCGCCGCCTTAATTAAAGCAATTCATAATCAGGAGGATGACCTCTATAATCGCATTGCCCGACGGAAGGCAGCCGAAAGCTTGGGACGACTGAAGGCAGAGAGGGCTATACCGACACTGCGCGAGTGTTTAACCGATTCGGATATGTATACGGTAGAAAATGCGGTTTGGGCGATCGGCCAGATCGGCACGGAGGATACCGAAATTCTAGAAGAAATAACCCAACTCTTACACCAACCGCATCAAAGCTATCGGGTGATTATCCAAGTTTTAGCGCAGTTAGGCTATCAAAGCGCTCTAGAGGCGATTAAACCGTTTATCGACTCAGACGATCTGTGTATTGCGAGTGTGGCGATCGCCGCTACATCCCAGTTAAGCGGCGATTTCAGCCTGATGGATCGAGTCGTGAGCTTTCTGCATAGTGACAATATTAATGTGCGCCGAGCTTGCATCCAAGATTTAATGGACACCCACTATTATCCCGCTCTGCCCAAAATTGTCCAATGTCCGGTTTCCATTGTCTTTCGTCTGCGAGGCATTAAACATCTGGCTCAAACCGGAATGTCTGCCCAGAAATTCACGTTTGCCGAGGTTGAACCCTATTTCGATCGCGTGATTCGCGATCATCCCGATACCCTGGAATTTGTCCACGAATATGACCAAACCCCCAGCTTAGAGTTTGCCATTAATGAACTCTATAGTACGGACTTTGGGCGCTGTTATTTGGCCAGTTATACCCTCCTACACACCTACGCGCAAGACGCACCAGAGGCACTACTGGCCACCTTTGCCGACAAAGCCCATAATGATTATGGCGCTCATTATCATGTGGTGAAACTCTTGGGATGGCTAGGCTACTCACCCGCCTATGATTTATTGATAGAAGCCTTGCAAAATCAAGCCCCTCAATTCCAAAAGTCTAGAGCTGCGGCAGCGATCGCCCTAGGCAATTTAGGCGCAACGGAAGCGATCCCCCGATTACACGAGGCTCTGCAAACCTCCATTTTCGATCTCAAGTATGCTGCTCTCTTGGCTTTAGAGCAATTAGGCGATCGTCAAGGATGCCAGATCTGCGCCCAGGATCAAGATTTAATTTTACAAGCGAAGGCGATCGCTCAGAATTCTCGTTAACCCCTACCCATTTTTTAAGCGTCTCAATCAAACACAGGGGGCCAAATTTCAGTAACCGAGAGTTCCCAACCGGGCAACAATTCCGGAATCGTTAACCTATCCTCACCGGTGAGAACAACCGGTTCACAATCAGAACGATAAACCGTAACTGTGAGATTTTTCGGGTCAACTAAAATGCCAACTTGACTCCCTAACTCCAGAAATTTCTCCAGTTTTTCCACCAAGGGTTTAATATTGTCTGATGCTGACCTAACTTCAATGGCTAAATCGGGAACCAGTTCGGCAAATGCGCGGGGGGCTTCACGCATTTTTTCCGCCGGAACAAAGGAAACATCTGGCCCGCGTAAATTACCATCCGGTAACCGAAACCCGGCTGAAGAACCAGTGACATACCCTAAAGATCTTGGGATCACCCAATTTTGTAAGAAAAATACTAATCGGGCAATAATCACCTCAGAAACATAATCGGATAATCCCATAACAATAATTTTACCATCTACCAATTCCGTTCGATAGTCCAGATGGGAATCACTGAATTGGGTTTGTAGTTTTTCTAGGTCTTCAACCGTCAAAGACATGGATTTTCTTTCCATAATAATCTGATGGGCGATCGCAGAATGAAATCATGATTCTCAATCAAACACAGGGGGCCAAATTTCGGCAACCGAGAGTTCCCAACCGGGCAACAATTCCGGAATCGTTAACCTATCCTCACCGGTGAGAACAACCGGTTCACAATCAGAACGATAAACCGTAACTGTGAGATTTTTCGGGTCAACTAAAATGCCAACTTGACTCCCTAACTCCAGAAATTTCTCCAGTTTTTCCACCAAGGGTTTAATATTGTCTGATGCTGACCTAACTTCAATGGCTAAATCGGGAACCAGTTCGGCAAATGCGCGGGGGGCTTCACGCATTTTTTCCGCCGGAACAAAGGAAACATCTGGCCCGCGCAAATTCCCATCTGGTAGCCGAAACCCGGCTGAAGAACCAGTGACTCTACCTAATTTTCGGGGGAGTACCCACATATTCAGAAAGGTAATTAATCGAGCAATGATTTCTTCAGAAACATAATCGGATAATCCCATAACAATAATTTTACCATCTACCAATTCTGTTCGATAGTCCAGATGGGAATCACTGAATTGGGTTTGGAGTTTTTCTAGGTCTTCAACAGTTAGAGACATGGATTTGATCTCCATAACAAGGTGAGAGGGTTTTCTACTCAGATTTAGGGGTTGCCTGATAGGTACGTCCACGCCACTGAATCGAGGTTTGAAAACTAGATTGCAGAATGCGGATAAAGGCTAAAGGATCGGCCAAAGGAGAGAACCAGAAGAGAAGAGAAAACCGGGCTTTTGATAAGTCGTAAGAGGGGAAGATAGCAAATCCTAGGGCAAAGCGAATAGCGAATAATGCTAGATTAATGCTCACTAGAGTTTGAGAAATAATCCCTTCTGGGAATGCGCTGATCATTCCCAAAATAATGACCGCTAGGGGTAAGCATTGCACGGCGAAGAGAAACCAGAGGTCAGTCCAGAGTTGCCAGGGGGAAGTTGCATCCTTTAAGTCTAGCGATCGCCCCCACTCTTGCCAAGTTTGCCACGCGCCCTCATACATCCGCACCTTCAGCACCGGAGCGCCATCCCAAAACGCCACCTTAAACCCCCGTTGAGCAGCTATACGAGCTAAGGTGACATCATCACAAAAGGAAGATTTAGCCGGTGTATAGCCCTCTAACTCCTCTAAAACCCGTCTGCGGATTAAAAAACATTGCCCATTTGCCATCACGCGATCGGCACTTTCAAACGTTCCCGTAGGGCCAAATCGATACACCAGCGTCATCAATAACGCCGGTTGCAGCCAACATTCCCCCGGATATTCCAGAATAAACCGAGGGGAGAGGGAGACTAAATCATACCCCTCACCTTGAGCCATTTGAATTAAACCTGCCACCAATCCCGGATGAGGCACAGTATCCGCATCAATGCCCAAAATCCACTCACTTTTCGGGGAACTGTGCAAAAATCCCGTATGCAGTGCCCAAGGTCTTCCCACCCAGTCGGGAGGTAGAGGATCGTCATGGAGCAGGCGAAAACGGGGGTCTTTAGCTGCTGTTTGCAACACTAAATCCCCCGTGCCATCGGTGGAATGACTATCCACCACCAAGACCTCGCGCACTTCGTAGCTTTGGCGCGTTAACCCCTCTAAACAGGGCGAAAGGCGATCGCGCTCATTCAGCGTCGGAACCACTACACTAACGCTTCCCAGCATCTCCAGATCGGCAGATTGGGGTTGAATGGGAGGATGGCGGAAGGGGCCTTTCAACAGGCGAAACAGGAGAATGGCGATCGCCGGAATTTGGATCGCCAGCAATCCCCAAGTTAATATTTGGCCCCCATCCATACCCTTCTGCCTCTCCTTAATTTTTACTTACCAACAACATTGACTGCGGCCGCTCTCACCCGACGAGCAGCAACATTAAGGGGTTCTGACTCCTCAATCTGTCCGGGGGTGATCCACCACAACACCAACGCTGGAATCACTGCCATTAGGATACCTAAAACCACTGGAGTCGTAAATCCACTAAACCCACTCAGGACTGCCGCATACGTGAAGTTACTCAAATAAACCACTAAGGGAAATCCCAATTGGGGGCGGCTAACTTGGGGCAATTCCTGACCCCAAATCCAAGTCCCCACACTCATAAACAGCGCTCCTGTCGCTAACCAACCGGCAAAATTCTGATAAGGCATTCCAAAAAACGGCCCCTCTTGTCCCCATTCCCAAAAATGGATAATCGTTTGGCTCATGGCCGG
The DNA here is from genome assembly GCF_030068505.1 of Roseofilum capinflatum BLCC-M114. Lineage (NCBI taxonomy): Bacteria > Bacillati > Cyanobacteriota > Cyanophyceae > Desertifilales > Desertifilaceae > Roseofilum > Roseofilum capinflatum. The sequence continues at coordinate 1,964 of NZ_JAQOSO010000056.1, read as the reverse complement.
GTCAAGAACAAAATCCCAAGCTGTCAGTAGAATAGCACCCAAGGCGATCGCCCCCACTTGTTTAATCACCGTTCTATTTTGGGCCACTTGCAAGCCCCCCAAGGCAATCAGATAAGAGACTAATCCCACATAAAACCAAGACAGGGGGATAGTAAAGGGCACTAAACCCACAATTTTATAACCCAATCCGCTCAAATACCCGTAATCTCCAAAAGGAAACCCCGTACAGGTTCCCATCAGTTCACTGCTCAGGGACAAACACACCGCAGGAACCATAAATCCCAACCAACGGCGCAGTCCCAACGTCCGATAGGCATAGAGAGCAACGGCTGCTGCTCCTAATAAAATATTGACAACCCCACCTCCAGACATACTCACCCGAAACAAGGTTTGACCGATGGGGGGCAAATTTACGATAATCTCTGGGTTCGGGAGAATGAAGAGCAACCCCACCCAGCCAAAGGGCATGGTGGCGATATGACCCATCAGGCATATTCGTTGGGCAATCTCAAGTGGCTTCATAAAGTTTGGTGTCCGGTTTATATGAATCTATTAAGTAATGTAAACAGAAGTCCAATAAAATTCAACTCACCCTAACAGGCTGGCATTGCCCACCCTACGGACGGAGATCGAGTATAGTGAATCGAGACAAATGATCAGCGTTGGGTTAGGTTCAGTTGTGATTGCAGAAAGTATTGGTATCGGTCTCGGAGGTGCAGGCCTTCTACTATGGGCGATTGAGAATCAGTATCGAAGTCGCCCTGGGAATCAACTTTCCCTAAAGTTTGAAGGGTGGCAGGGGGAATTTTTATCGGCTGACCATTATCAACTGGTGGGAGAAGGGGTTTTGGTCAATGAAACCTCGACGTTGGAAATTATGGTTCCAGAGGTTTCAGTCGAGGTGGAACTGCTCAGTAAGGGGTCTTTGGAAGGAGTAAGCTGGAAAACTCGCCTGGTTCCCTTACATCCGGATGCCCCCAGCCGGGAAGATGAGTATTGGTTTGCCTATATTGTCAAGGTGGGTAAACAGACGCGGTTTAAGATCAGTATTGAGATTATGGGGCCGAATTTGGATCTGATCCAAACGGCTTGGATTAAGGTCAATTATGTGACCTATGGGCCAGAAGGACGGATTCCGAAAACGGGTCATTCGGTCTATTCTCTTCAGTATCCCGATGTGTCTGAGTTGCCATCGGGACGAGAGACAGAAGGGGCGCAAGTCTTTCCAATTCCGACCCATATTTTGACGGATCAAGATGATCCGGTGGCAGTGGTGGAGCGGTATGTTTTGCCCCATGCTAAACCGGGGGATATTGTGACGATTGGGGAAACACCGATCGCCCTCATGCAAGGTCGGCTGCGCCATCCCACGACGGTAAAACCGGGATGGGTTGCCAAACGAATTTGTTATTATTTTCTACCGACATCGAGTTTGGCGACGGCTTGCGGAATGCAGGCTTTAGTTGATATCGTGGGGCCAGTTCGAGTAGTGTTTGCCTTTGGGGTCGGGGCTTTGGCCAAAGCCTTGTTGCGTAAACCGGGAGTCTTTTATCAACTGGCAGGAGAGCAAGCACGGTTAATTGATGATGTGACGGGAACCTTGCCCCCCTTCGATCAATTTATTGTCCTGGGGCCCGATAAACCCGAAGAGGTGGTGGCTAAAATTAAAGAAAAAACGGGATTATCGGCGGCGATCGTCGATGTCAATGACTTGAAAGCCGTTAAAATATTAGCAGCGACTCCAGAATTATCAACGGAGTTGCTCACCCAAGCCCTCAGAAGTAACCCAGCCGGTAATGCGGATGAACAAACTCCCATTGTTCTGATTCGACCCCAGGGTTAATTGGACTTACCATGTCGGCAGACAAGGCCACGGGCAGGTTTCCTCTTGCCCCTTGCCTATTGCCCCTTGCCTATTGCCTATTGCCTATTGCCTATTGCCTATTGCCTATTGCCTATTGCCT
>NZ_JAQOSO010000055.1:109911-267031 GCF_030068505.1 Roseofilum capinflatum BLCC-M114 | reverse complement strand
CCTATTCCCTATTCCCTAGCGCGTTCATGTCCGCGAAGCGGAAAGCGCTATATTACCCGCTACCTGCTAAATCAAAAATTAGTGGTCTGTACAACAAACCATTTAAACAATTTGTAGGGGCGAACGGCCGTTCGCCCCTACAGGGTATCTGGATATAATCCTCTAATCCAGAAATTATTGGCAATGACCGTAGCAATTAAGAGCGAGAGCGACGACGACGAACAGACCAGAAACTCGCACCTAAAACACCCAAGCCAAGCAGCATAGAAGGTTCAGGAACATCAGCCGGTTCAATGGATTCCATCATCACGACTAAATCGTTGTAGTCTGAATCGGAGTTACCTAAAACTAGGTCTTCAAAGGCGATAATAAACTCATTATCGGTAAAGACTCCAGGAGCTTTTCCAGAAAGCTCCATGACCGTTTCATTGTCGCCCCGGTAAACCACCGCTTGCTCATCTCCACCATTTTTACTCTTCTGAGTATAGAAGGTTTCCCCTTTCTTGTTGGTTAAGTAGAAACCGAATTCATTACCGAAGTCGGCAAACATATCAAATACAGGAGTTGGATCGCTGGCTCCTGGGCCAAATTGTTGAGTGACTCGACTGACACTACCATCTCCTAGGAAAGTTACATAGGTTGAATCTCCTTCATCATTCACCCCACCAAACAGCTCGATCATGTCACCGGCTTTGTTGTAGATACCAAATTGGTTGTGGTTTTCAAAACCTGCAATTTCAAACATGAAAGAGCCAGTTGAGTTTCCAGTAGCTGTGTTGGTGAACCATTCGTAACCCGTTTGGTCAGCAACAACATCAATGCCAGGGCCGCTAACAGTTTGGGCATCAAAGAGGTCTTGAAGGTCGCAACTGGTTGCTCCTAATGCTACACAATCTGCGTATTCAGGCTTGCCAGGAACATCCCAGGTTTCACCGAATGTAGCAGCTTGGGCGCTTCCACTGGTTAAGCCAGCTATGCCTAGGGTTATTGCAGTTAAAGTAGTAGTAGCAAAGAGACGTTGGGGGGATACATTTAGAGATTTCATTTAGGGTTCTCCTTAAATAAGGGTAATGTAAGTAAGAGCTAGTAGCAAGGATGCGATACTGAAAGGGATCTTACGAGATCGCGATTTCCTTTCCTCGTTGACAATTCCCATCGTAGACAATCCCCCGGAAGATCGCCTAGAGTTTTTCACAGAATTCACGGAACCTTTAAATTAGAAACCACAAATTTAAAGATTCTGTGAAGTTGACCCCCTAGATCCCAAAAATAGCTCCTTATTTTCACAGACATTGAAGAAATGTAACGGTTTGTCGGGAGTCAAATTATAATTTCTCTGGAGAGTTTGCGTAAAATCCTATAATTGAGTCGAGGAATGGGAAGCTAAACCGTAAGAACAGGAGCGATAAGTATGGGGATTGGGACTCTACACAACTATATCGATGGGGAGTGGCGAGTTTCTGGGGCAACGGAATCAATGCCGGTGATGAATCCAGCGACGATGGAAATATTAGGCGAAGTTCCGATTTCTCCAGCCACTGAAGTTGATGAGGCAGCAACAGCAGCTAGTGTAGCCCAACAGGAGTGGCGCAGGGTTCCCCCCCAAGAGAGAATTCAGTATTTGTTTAAGCTGAAGGGTTTGCTAGAGCGAGACTTTGAGAGTCTGGCTCAGACGATTACCCTAGAGTGTGGTAAAACCTTGAAGGAGTCGAAAGGGGAGTTACAGCGAGCCATTGAGAATGTGGAAGTGGCTTGTGGCATTCCCACTCTGATGCAGGGTTATAACCTGGAGGATATTGCCCAAGGAATTGATGAAATCATGATTCGGCAACCGGTGGGAGTGGCAGCAGTGATTGCGCCGTTTAATTTTCCGGCGATGATTCCCTTTTGGTTTATGCCCTATGCTCTCGCTTGTGGCAATACCTATATTGTGAAGCCGTCGGAGAAAGTGCCCCTGACGATGGAGAAGGTGTTTCACCTGCTGGAGGAAACGGGACTGCCGAAGGGGGTGGTGAATTTAGTCCATGGAGCGAAGGAGACGGTGGACGCGATTTTGGATCATTCCCAAATTCGGGCGATTAGTTTTGTCGGTTCGAGTCCGGTGGCTCGCTATATATATAGTAGAGCAGCCGAGCAAGGGAAGCGGGTGCAGTGTCAGGGGGGGGCGAAAAATCCGATTATTGTGTTGCCGGATGCGGATTTGGAGATGACGACGAGAATTGTGGCTGATAGTGCGTTTGGCTGTGCGGGACAGCGTTGTTTGGCGGCTTCGATCGCCCTGACGGTTGGTTCGGTGCGAGATGAGTTTCGGGAGGCGATCGCCACAACTGCCACGGAGCGCAAAGTCGGATTTGGTCTGGATCAGGGCATCCAGATGGGGCCCGTAATTACCCAAAATAGTCAACAGAGAATTCACGGAATCATCGATCGCGGCACTCAGGAAGGCGCTCAACTGCTGGTAGATGGCAGAAATCCGAGCATTCCCGGTTACGAGAAGGGTTACTTTGTGCGGCCGACCATTTTAGATGGGGTAAATGCTGGGAGTGCGATCGCCAGTACGGAGATTTTCGGCCCCGTTCTCGGTTTAATGCATGTGGACAGCTTAGATGAGGCCATTTCCCTGATCAACCAAAGTCCCTGGGGCAACATGGCCTGTTTATTTACCAGTAGTGGCGGTTCCGCCCGTAAATTCCGCTATGAAGTCGAAGCCGGAAATATTGGTATTAACATCGGAGTGGCTGCACCCATGGCCTTTTTCCCCTTCAGTGGTTGGAAAGAAAGCTTTTTTGGCGACTTACACGGTCAAGGTCGTCATGCTGTTGAATTTTTCACGCAAACTAAAGTCGTGATTGAACGCTGGCCCAAAACCTGGTCAAGAGAATTTTAAGTGGGTCAAATTGACAAAAAGTCCCTTCTTCAATATGATTGGTCAATCTTTATGGATCTAAATGTTTGGAGATCAAATTGGTTTTTCAGGGTTCTTTAGCATAGATACCAACGTAAATATATGGCTTCACCGTCTCTCTCAAATTCCGATCGCCCAACAAGCGATCGCCTAAACTCTTCTCGATCAGATAGTGATCCTGACCTGCTTATTTGGCGACCCCACGATTCACGATATCAAACGTCACAATGGTATACTGGGTATGGCGAAATTGAACAAGAACCGAATCGGCGATCGTTTACCGTTACAGCCACCTACACCTTACAAGCAGAAGTCAAAATAGTTGAAGGTGTTTTAGACCCAACTAACCCAATTTTAGCCAATCTTTATCGAGAATGCGGCCGCTGCATTAGCATCATCGATCAAACCATTGATGAACTCTATGGAGATGAACTCCGCCACTATTTCCAAGTTCATCAAATTCCCTTAGAACTCAAAGTCTGTCGCGCTTGGGAATCGGACAAAACGCCTGAAACCGTCCATCAACTGCTCCATTTTTTAGGTAAAGAAGGCTGTGATGTTTCTCGCAATGAACCCGTTTTAGTCATGGGGGGTGGGGTTCTCAGTGATGTGGCTGGATTAGCCTGTGCCTTGCAACATCGGCGCACCCCCTATGTGATGATTGGCACTTCCATTGTCGCTGCCATTGATGCCGGCCCTTCCCCTCGAACTTGTGTGAATGGGGAGCTATTTAAAAATAGTATTGGCGTGTATCATCCTCCGGTTCTCACCTTAGTAGACCGGAGTTTTTTTAGGACTTTACCCATCGGTCATATCCGCAATGGGATGGCGGAAATTATTAAGATGGCCGTGACCGATGACCGGGAGTTATTTGAACTCTTAGAAGAGTATGGGGTAGACCTGATTGAAACCCATTTCGCCACGGTTAATGCTGACGCAAAGTTAGAGAAAATTGCTGATGAAGTGATTTATCATGCCCTCTATGCGTATATGAAGCATGAGGGAACGAATATGTTCGAGACCTACCAAGACCGTCCCCATGCTTACGGCCACACCTGGAGTCCGAGGTTTGAACCGGCGGCAAAATTAATGCATGGCCATGCGGTGACCATTGGTATGGCGTTTGGGGCCACTTTAGCAGCAGAATTAGACTGGATTACTGCTGCCGATCGCGATCGCATCATCGCCCTCTGTCGCACCCTCAGTTTATCCGTCTATCATCCCATCTTAGAAGACACAGAACTGATGTTAGCCGGGCAAAAAAACATGCGTCGCAAGCGCGGCCAAGGCGGACTTTGGGCCCCCCTACCCCAGGGAACTATTGGCTCTTGTGATTATGCACAAGAGGTTTCCCCGGAACAGTTGGAACGTGCCATAACAGAGCATAAAGCCATCTGTAGTCAGTTTCCCGATGGCGGTGCAGGGGAGCAAATGTACTTGAGCGATCTCGGATTAGAGTAAGGAAAAAACGGTAATGAGTAATACCCATCCAGAGATTCAGGAGCCTAGAGCTGTAACCCCCCTGGGAATTTTAGTCGAGCAGCTAGAAGCCATTTCTAAACAGGCAAAGTCGGCCAATATTCCCACCGAGTTAATGGAGCGGATCGATCGCGCTTACGAACTCGCTGCTGGACTCAACCCTTATATCGAAAACCATACCACCCCAGAATCCCCCGCTCTAGCCCACCTGGCCCAAAAAACCAGTCAAGAACCCTGGGAACTGCGATTTTCCGATGGCGAAACTGTGCGTCAGTTAGAGCAAGAAATGCTCTCTGGCCATCTGGAAGGGCAAACCCTAAAGATGTTTGTCTCCATGACTGGTGCAAAGCGTATCCTAGAGATTGGCATGTTTACCGGCTATTCTGCCCTAGCCATGGCCGAAGCTTTACCCGATGATGGACAGGTGATTGCCTGTGAAATTGACCCCTATGTAGCCGAATTTGCCCAAACCTGTTTTCAGCAGTCGGCCGATGGTAAAAAAATCTCCGTCAAAGTTGGCCCAGCTTTGGACATCATGAAAGAGTTGGCTGAGGCGGGAGAATCCTTTGATTTTGTATTTATTGATGCCGATAAGGGCAAATACATTCAGTATCTGCAAACGCTGTTAGATACTTCTCTATTAGCCGAAAAGAGCTGGATCTTTGTGGATAACACCCTGCTGCAAGGGCAACCTTACCTGAAACCGGAACAGCGCAGCGCCAATGGAGAGGCGATCGCCCAATTTAATCATTTCGTCACCCAAGACCCCAGAATAGAGCAGGTGTTGCTTCCCCTGCGCGATGGACTGACTATTATTCGCCGAAAGTAGCGAAAGTCCCCCTTTTTAAGAGAGATTTAGAGTCATTAAAAGTCCCCCTTTTTAAGGGGGATTTAGGGGGATCAAAACATACTGCATAAAGCGAAAAACCGCTATATAATCTGAATCCTATAGAGTCCTAACATCATGTTAATCACCATGCTTAAAAGCAAACTTCATCGAGTCAAAGTCACAGAAGCTCAACTCTACTATGAAGGTTCAATTACCGTTGATGAAGAACTGTTGAAAAAAGCCAATATTCTTGCCTATGAAAAAGTACAAGTTGTCAATGTTAACAATGGTTCTCGTCTAGAAACTTATACTATTCCCGGTGAATGGGGAAGTCGGACAATTTGTCTGAATGGCCCAGCCGCTCGGATGAACTCAGTCGGGGATGAAGTCATTATTATTGCTTATGCTCAAATGACAGAAGAAGAAGCCTTATTACATCATCCTAAAGTCATTTTAGTCGATGACAATAATAATCCCCTAAACTAAGGTTTATAATAATATGGCATTAATCTTATTAATCCGATCGCGCATATCTGCTCTGTTTCAGAACCTTGCAGTTCTGGCATTACTCGCGATTTTATTACCCTTCAATTTATGCAAAGTATTGCCGGGATGGGTATGTTCTGGGTTCCGGCAATACTTTCAACATCAAGACTCTCCTCAACCCACCCAGAATATATTAATCTCAGGCGCAAAGATGACAAAATCTCTGCAACTCGCTCGCTCCTTCCATCAAGCAGGACATCGTGTTTTTCTTTTAGAAACCCATAAGTATTGGCTCTCAGGAAATCGCTTTTCTAATGCCATCAAAGGATTTTATACCGTTCCCAATCCTGAGCAAAACTGGCCAGAGTATCAGCAAGCCGTATTAGAAATTGTCCAAAAAGAAAACATCGATATATTTATTCCCGTATCAAGTCCTACCGGTAGCTATTATGAATCAATGCTCAAACCTATTTTATCCCCCTATTGTGAGGTTTTTCATTTTGATCTAGAGAACACTAAGCTATTAGATAATAAATTTACCTTTATTGAAAAAGCCAAAAGCCTCGGTTTATCTGTCCCCAAATCTTTTTTGATGACTCACCCTAAGCAAATTCTTGATTTTGATTTTGTACAAGATGGAAGTCAATACATCCTCAAAAGCATTCCCTATGACTCCGTGCGCCGTTTGGATATGACCAAGTTACCCCTGAAGTCTCAAGCAGACTTGGAAGCGTTCCTGAAAAAATTGCCCATTAGTGAAGATAAACCTTGGATTATGCAAGAATTCATTCAAGGGAAAGAATATTGCACCCATAGCACCGTCAGAAATGGTAAAATAAGACTGCATTGTTGCTGTGAATCCTCAGAATTTCAAGTCAATTATTACCTTGTAGAAGAAGCTGAAATTTATGATTGGGTGCAAACCTTTGTCAACGGATTAAATCTGACTGGGCAAATCTCCTTTGATTTTATTAAAACCGAAGATGGAGGCGTTTATCCCCTAGAATGCAATCCGAGAACTCACTCAGCTATTACCACCTTTCACGATCATCCCGGAGTGGCAGATGCCTATCTCAAAGACCCCGAAAATGCAACCGAAAACCCCATTTTTCCCCTACCGGATAGTCAACCTACCTACTGGACGTATCATGAACTGTGGCGACTGACCAAAATTCGATCTTTTGAGCAATTGAAGGCTTGGATGAAGCGTATGCTCGAAGGCACAGATGGCATTTTTCAAACCCGCGACCCCTTGCCCTTTTTGATGGTGCATCATTGGCAAGTTCCTATCCTGCTCTTGCAAAATTTACAAAAAATGAAGGGTTGGGTAAGAATCGATTTTAATATTGGCAAATTAGTGGAATTAGATGGAGATTAAATGCAAGTCTTACACCTATCCGGTTCTCGCGTCTCGGAATTTTATCACAATCTCTCACTCATTTATGCCAAAGAAGTAATACAGCCTTTAGGGGTTAACAGTTACTATGCAGTCGTTAACCCAGATGGGTTCTGGCAGTGGGGAACTTCATTAGAAAACCTATCAGAAAAAATATCATTCCAGGAAATGATTGCCCGATTACCTGAGATTGATCTGGTGGTTCCCCATATGTTTTGTTTTCCAGGAATGACGAGTTTTCGGGCATTGTTTGAGGATATTTTGGGTTTACCGGTGGTGGGTTCTCCATGTCATTGTACTGCTTTGGCAGCGAATAAAGCTCATACTAAAAGTGTGGTATCTGCGGCTGGGGTTCCTGTGGCGAAAGGGCAAGTTGTACGTCGAGGTTCTAAGGTTACTCTAGAGCCTCCCTTAATTGTTAAACCCAGCTCAGAAGATAATTCTTTAGGGTTAACGTTGGTGTGGAAAGAAGAGCAAATCTCTGAAGCTTTGCAAGTGGGGTTTGAACATGATGAGGTGCTGTTAGCGGAAGAGTATATCCCTGGGCGGGAGTTGCGGGTAGGGGTGATTGAGCGTAAGGGAGAGTTATGGGTTCCGCCGATGATTGAGTATTTGGTGAGTGAGGAGCATCCTATTAGAACTGTAACCGATAAGTATGAGCTGCGATCGGATGGAACTCCCCATAGACAACCTAGAAATTCGCCGGTTAAACCGGTTTGTCCTGCGGATGTGGCTCCAGAGTTATTTGAGAGGGTGGCTGATGCTGCCAAGCAAGCCCATGTTGCTTTAGGATGTCGTGACTATTCTCTGTATGATTTTCGGGTACATGCTCAAACCGATGAACCCTATTTACTGGAAGCGGGTTTGTTTTGGTCGTTTGGGAAAATTGGTATGATTTCCCGGATGGTGGAGGCGGATGGGCAAAACTTGGAGGAGGTGGTATTAGAGTTATGGCACAGAGTAGCACGGCGGACTCGTGTAGCCGGGAGTTCGTTGTTTAAGGCATATTGAACGTTCAAACTAAGGAGCAGATGTACAGCAGAACAGGCTAGAGAATAGGTAATCGATTAGAGTCAGGTTTGAGTCTATGAAAACAATTGAACATCCCCCAAATCCTCTGTCATCCAATATTAAAGTACGTTTTTTGCGCGATGATGAAAAAAGTATAATGAGCGATGAAAAAGAACTGCCTCTAGTCATAGAGCCAGTCAAGGAAAGATCTTTCCCCGTCCTGTCTAAACTCGTTAGGGAAAATAGTGATTGGTTTAATCAACAGCGAGATACCTACGGAGCGATTTTGTTCCGGGGCTTTGAAGTAGAATCTGGAGTACAATTTCAAAGTATTCTAGAGCTACTTAAGGTTGAACTGGAAAAATATTATCACTTTGGTAGCGCTCAAAGATTGCGAATAACGGATAAGGTGTTTACGTCTTCTGAAGCACCTCCCAATTTGATTGTTATGCCTCATAATGAATTAAATATGGTATCGATAAGACCGAGTGTTTTAGCTTTTTTCTGTCAAACAAAACCCGATCTATATGGAGAGACTCCTATTCTAAACACAGAAAAAGTTTTTAATGATTTATTTCCTTCGTTTCAATACAAAATAGCGAACTTGGCTCAGAAATATGTGCGATTTGTTCCCAAGAGTTTATTAGGTATGGTGTTTGAGAAACAATCGCGAGAGGAGATCACAAAATTACTCCAAAATGGGGGATTTTGTTTTGACTGGAAAGACGACGGTTCTCTTTATTTTGAATGCTCTTATATCCCAGTTTTTTCTCACCCAAGAACAGGAAGACTATGCTTTGGTATCAGTATTTGTGATTGCTTAGTAAGCAGGGAATGGTATCGAAGTATTCTGCCAAGGTATAGATTAATGAAAAGGATTTATTACAATTTTATGCCTTCTAAGTTATATCAAATGTTAGAGCAAATACGAACAGAAAAAGCAACTGTTGTTGATGATTCTACATCCCAATACAGTAAGCTAAATACATTCTTTGTTGGTGAAGAAGGCAACTGCCTTAAACTGACAGAAGCAGAGGCAAAAGAGTTAGGGAAAGCGGAATGGAGAAATGCCGCCGTATTTCCGTGGGAAAAGGGAGATCTTTTAGTGATAGATAACTTACAAGTGGCTCACAGTCGCCTCAATACTCGACTGCCCCGAAAAATTCTGACTGCTTTCGGGAATATGTGCGATATTCGCAGCATGAACCCTGCTTATTGTCAAGTCACAAATATGGAGTTGAGCTAATGGGATAGCACTATATTGTGGCTAGTTTATGAGAGGGTGAGTTGTTTTCATCATGATTACTGGATTCCCCACGGCGATCGCCCAAGATGATGGGTACACACTGGCTAACCTTGACCCTTCTCAGACCCAGCCCAATCCTCAATGCTAGGAACTTCTGGCCATCGAAACAACGGATTTTCCCTCGACTGCGAGTCCCTCTTGTCAACGATCGCTTAACCCAAACTGACGTTATAGTAAGTAACAATTCCCGTGCAAATGCCAAAGGATATTTCTGTGAGGAGGGCTGACAGATGAAATTACGTGAGTTGCTGACTAAGGTGAGTGAATTAGGGCAAGTCTCTACACACCCGGCTTTAGACCTGGACGTAAAAGGATTAAGCACGAATTCCCACTCTTGTCAAGCTGGAGATCTGTTTATCGGAATGCCTGGAACCCGTGTGGATGGGGGAGAGTTTTGGCCGAGTGCTGTGGCTGCGGGGGCGATCGCGGCGATCGTCTCGGAATCTGCACTCAGTAAGCATCCTCCCGGAGAGGCTTGTGTGATTTCCGGTGCAGATATGGCCAAGGTGTGCCCAGAAGTGGCCGCCGCGTTCTATAACTATCCTGCCCAGAATTTAAAGCTAGTGGGGGTAACGGGAACCAATGGCAAAACCACCACCACCCATCTAATTGAAGCCTTTTTAACCCACGGACAAAAGCCCACGGCCCTTCTGGGAACCCTCTACGCCAAATGGCCGGGATATCATCAAACGGCGGTGAATACTACCCCCTTTGCCGTCACTTTACAACAACAGCTCTCCCAAGCTGTCGCAGCCGGATGTGAATATGGAGTCATGGAAGTCAGTTCCCATTCTTTAGAGCAAAAACGGGTTTGGGGCTGTCCCTTTCAAGTATCTGTGTTTACGAACTTGACCCAAGACCATTTGGACTATCATCCCAGCATGGAAGATTATTTTGAAGCCAAGGCCCTGCTGTTTAGTCCAGATTACTTAAAAGGAAAAGCAATTATTAATGGTGACGATCCCTACGGACAACGGTTGATTGAGCGCTTACCCCAGGAACAGGTTTGGAGCTATAGCCTTCATGATTCTTCCGCGTCCCTGTGGACGAGTGATTTAGAATATCAGCCCAAAGGGGTGAAAGGAATCTTACATACGCCTCAAGGTGAGATTGCCTTTGAGTCGCCCTTAGTGGGTCAATTTAATGTGTCGAATCTGTTGGCAGCCATTGGCGCTGGCTTGCATCTGGGCATTTCTTTAGAAACTATGGTATCGAGTTTACCTGACTTCTTGGGCGTGCCGGGACGGATGGAGCGCGTGAGCGTGACCCCGGATCAAGAGATTACGGTGATTGTAGACTATGCCCATACCCCCGATAGCTTAGAGAATTTACTTAAGGCCTCCCGTCCCTTTATTCCAGGGCGGATGATTTGCGTGTTTGGTTGTGGAGGCGATCGCGATCGCACAAAGCGCCCGATCATGGGTAAAATTGCCGCCGAATTAGCCGATGTGCCGGTGGTGACTTCCGATAATCCGCGCACGGAAAACCCGGAGCAAATTTTGCAAGATATTATCGCCGGAATTCCCGAATCGGCCGAACCCATTGTCATTGGCGATCGGGCCCAAGCCATTCGTCAGGCGATCCTCGAAGCTAAACCGGGTGATGGGGTTTTAATTGCCGGTAAAGGTCACGAAGATTATCAAATTTTAGGCACAGAAAAGATTCACTTTGATGACCGAGAGCAGGCTAGATTAGCTTTAGGCGAGCGAACCATTCAAAACTCATAATCCCATCGATCGCGCCCTTGGGACGGAAAAAAAACCCTAAAGATCCATGATTTCAAAACTTACGCCATAGGCTGAACTCAGATCGCAGGTTTGATGGTCGGTAATATTGGTATCGCTTAATTCTAGGTTATAAAAATCGACGATATCATGGTCAATATAAGGGCCAGCGTGCCAGGTTCCCAGATGGAGTTTGACGAAGCAGTTACCCGGAATATGAAAGGCGCGGATCTGCTCTAGGTCGGGTTGGGGGGTTTTACTCGGTGGAGCAACCCCTAAAAACCAATCTTTACCTTCAAGCGCTCCCAGGCATTGGGTACACTGTTGATGACGGGTGATGGTGGCAAAGTTGCGCCCGTTGTGGTGCAAGCGCATGATGTAAAATCGGGGGGTTCCGCGATCGAGGATCAGTTGAGCATCTCGATCATCATAGGGCTTGCCATCGTCAGTAGCCCAGATGACTTGACCGTAGGGTGCAAAGGTTTCTGGGGCGATCCAGGGTGCGGAAAGGGTTTGTTTTTTCTGGGTTTGGGTCATCAGAAAAGGAGAGTTGGCTAGATTTCAGATAGAGATATTCCTAGTTTAAACCTCTGGTGAAGGCGATCGCGAACGATGGGTCGCATGATCGCCGGGCAATTTTCTGCCCCAGTCTCTAAAATCGTGACACAATACGGTATACAACTGTCGATTGTCCATTCTTCCCTGGTCTCTATGGCTGATTCAACTCGTCGTAAGTCTAAACCCATTGTCCTCACGTCCCATCCTCGCAGCAGTGGGACAAAACCGATCGCCGTTGATTGGGGAAATGCCGATCCCATTGCTAGAGGGCCGGTGATTGCCACATTAACCAATCCAGCTCACCGCAATGTGATTGGAACTCACTCCGGATCATACGCCATTTATCGCGCCCTAGCTGTCGCTCGTCAAGCCCTGAACCCGGAACATCGAGCAGATTTAACCAATACTGCACCGGTGGCTGACATTGGCCCCCATCCCAGTTGGAGCGATCCGGATAAGATTGTCTCCCTAGACCCCTTTGGCGCTCGTGTAGGTGAAATTTATACCCAATTTTATGAACAGGGGATTGATATTCGACCGACGATCGCCATTACTCAAGCTCATATTAATATGCCGGAACTTCAGGAAGCGGTGAGTAAGGGACGGTTGCAAGCGGATGGCAAGATTCTCAAGGAGGGTGGGGATTTAGTGGTGGTTAAAGCGGCGATCGAGCCGGTGTGGTATTTACCGGGAATCGCTAAACGCATTGGAGTCGAGGAAATGGATCTGCGTCAAGCTTTATTTGAGCAGACAGGGGGCATGTTTCCAGAGTTGGTGACTCGCCCGGATTTGGTATTATATTTACCTCCAATTGGCGGAATGACGGTGTATTTAATTGGAAATTTAAGGGCAATTTCCGATCGCGATCGCCCCATCGCCGTCCGTGTCCATGATGAGTGTAACGGTTCTGATGTCTTTGGCTCCGATATTTGCACCTGTCGCCCCTATCTTGCCCATGGTATCGAGGTCTGTATTCGCACCGCCCAAGAAGGGGGTCTAGGGGTGATTGTTTACTTCCGGAAAGAGGGACGCGCCCTCGGTGAAGTTACGAAGTTTTTGGTATATAATGCTCGCAAACGTCAAGAAGGAGGCGATCGCGCCAAAGCCTATTTTGAGCGCACCGAATGTGTCGCCGGAGTCCAAGATATGCGCTTTCAGGAATTTATGCCCGATGTCCTACACTGGTTAGGCATAACCCGCATTGACCGATTAGTGTCCATGAGCAACATGAAATATGATGCCATTACCAACTCCGGCATTGAAGTCATCGAGCGGGTTCCAATTCCCCCTGAGTTAGTCCCGAAGGATGCCCAAGTGGAAATAACAGCCAAACGAGCAGCCGGATATTATGCACCGGAAGAAGTTCCGGATGTAGAGATGCTAGAGCAAACCCTAGGTCGCGGTTTAGAGGGATAATTTTGGAGATAGGAAGATGGGGCGATAGACAATTAATTACCTATTATCTATCGCTAGTCTAAATGAGTTGTGCAACGGGAAATGCCCTCTCCCTATATCCCTCTCCCAAGGGAGAGGGACTGTTTTCCCTCTTCTCCCGCGGGAGAAGCGCCGCCCTGCTTGCCCTGAGCGAAGTCGAAGGGAGCGAAGCCGAAGGGGGGTAGGGGGATGAGGGGCAGCCATTACATAACTCATTTAGGTTTGCGATATTCCCTATTCCCTATTCCCTAATTCCCTACTCTTCGATTTTCACCGAAATAATCTTATCTCCCTTACGAATAGCATTCACCACATCCATATCTTGAGTTTGACCAAATGTGGTATGTACACCATCTAAATGGGGTTGGGGAGCGTGGCAAATAAAAAACTGACTGCCTCCCGTATCCCGACCCGCGTGAGCCATGGATAGGGTTCCAGCCACATGCTTATTATCATTAATTTCGCACTTAATTTTGTAGCCGGGGCCGCCGGTTCCCGTTCCTAGGGGACAGCCGCCTTGAATCATAAAGTTATCAATGACCCGATGGAAAGTCAGTCCATCATAAAATCCTTTCTGGGATAATTCGACAAAGTTTTTAACCGTGTTAGGAGCATCTTGATCGAACAATTCTAGGTTAATTGTCCCTTTTTCGGTTTCCATAATGGCGCGGGTCATAGCTTCTCCTTGAGGGGAATTTATACAACCTTTCTACCCTATCACAAATTGGGTCGTTCTAGAATAGATCTGGGCAGGAGAATGGGGAAATGCTAGACAAGGCAGGCGATCGCACTTGAGTCTACCCATTTTTAATTTTTTCGGCTGTCGCCGACATGAAAATTTTTAATTTTTAATTGATATTAGGAAGCGAAGACGGGGAGCAGAAAAGCCAAAATAATGCCCCCCATGACCATAATTTCTACTCCTTGGAAAAGCCGACTAGAGGATATTTTTCTCAGACCTCGTAACCAAGATTTAGGGGTATCTCGATCGCGCCGGGAGAATTGCAACATCGATCGCAGTAAGGGCACTCCCCCGACTTTAGCTGCCAGGAGCAAATGTAGAGCTAAACTCAGGAAGACAATCAACCATGAAACTAAATGGGCTAAATACCAAGGGCGGTTAATTTCTCCAGCCGGAAGCCATTCTTCTTCCATCATTCTACCGGTAATCACGGCGAAAGTGGCGGCCAGTAACATGAAGGTATTGGCTAAACGGTGCATAAAGATCCACCAAACCGGTTTACCCACCTGTTTTAAGGGGTTGAAAGCTTGCTCCTGGATCAGGCGATGATAGCCAATGTGGAAGCTATAGAGGGCAAAGATAGGGAGGAGAAGCAGGAAGGTAACGGCGATCGTGCCGTGAATATCTTGGGTATCCGATAGGTTGGGTAAAGGTAGGCTACCCCAACGCCCATCATAGGTGTTATAAACCCAAAACCCAGAAATCAGAGCCAAAATGACGAGAAGGGCACTGCCACCATGTAAGATTCGCAGGAGAACAGGTTGGTAGGGAATAGACCTGGGCATAAGCAAAAAGGATTCACTCTATTTCGCTTCAACTATAGCAAAATTGATTACGGTTGACTCCGTGCTAAGGATCGGGTTGGCTCAAGGCCTTGACTTTATACTCGACTATAGGGTTTAGAGTAGAGCTATTGAGCTGGTAACGAAGTGAGATCTATGTTTCAAGTCGGCGAAGTATCGCGCACTTTAGGCATTAATCCACAAACCCTTTACTTTTATGAGCGGATCGGATTAATTCCTCCTCCGGAGCGCACCGCAGCAGGCTATCGCTTGTTTAGTCAGAGCGATATAGAACGTCTGGCTTTTATTGTGCAAGTGAAAGCTTTGGGACTTAGTTTAGATGAGATTAAGGATATTCTCTCGCTTAAGGATGGGCGATCGCTCACTTGTCAAGCCGTACATGAGCGCCTCTGTAAGAAACTTAACGAGATTGAACAGCAGATTCAACAGTTACAAGCTCTGCATAATCAGTTAACCCCATTGGTGAAGTATTGTGCCCAAAATCTAGACATCACTGATCGAGAGTGTATTGTTTTAGATACGGCATATAAGACTAAACCGATAGATCGATTCACTCAGGAGTCAAATGATGAGTAAGATTCAAGTGGAAGTTTTAGGAACCGGCTGTAAAAAATGTCAGCAGTTAGAAGCGAATGCGAAGCAGGCGATCGCCGATCTCAGTCTGGATGCAGAAATTTTACACATTAAAGACGCGATCGAAATTGCCAAGCGGGGAGTCCTCTCCACTCCAGCTCTAATGGTAAACGGGAAACTCGTCGCCAAAGGTAAAGTCATGAGTGCAGAAGAAATTAAACCGTTCTTGCAAAATTAGAGGGAAATCTTACCCATGTTCGATCCCTTTTATCCCTTCGATTGGCTCGCTGTTCAAATCGTTACTCATCTATTGGGAATTCCCCTCGACTCCCACCTCGGCGAGAGCTTGCGGTTTTTCCTCTATGATGTGCCCAAAATTCTCACTTTACTGATCGTCATTAGTTTTCTCGTCGGTACAGTTCAGAGCTTTTTACAACCGGAGCATGTACGCCATTGGTTAGCCGGAAAACGCCGATTCAGTGGTAATGTTTTGGCCGCCCTAGTGGGAATTGTTACCCCCTTTTGTTCCTGTTCGGCAGTTCCCTTGTTTATCGGCTTTTTGACGGCAGGAATTCCCCTAGGAGTCACCTTTTCCTATCTCATTTCTGCCCCCATGGTGAATGAAGTGGCAGTGGTGTTGCTCTGGGGATTGTTTGGCTTTAAGGTCACCCTGATCTATATTGGCTTTGGGGTTATTTTGGCGATCGCGGCTGGATATATTATCGGCCAACTAAAATTAGAGCAATGGGTAGAATCCTTTGTTTGGCAACTGCCCGCAGCCGATCAATCTGTCCCCCTAGAAGATGGTTCAATCTCCCATCTGACTTGGAAGGAACGATTTAATCAAGGATGGTCTCAGTCCAGTCAAATTATCCAATCCGTCTGGATTTATGTAGTCATTGGTATTGCCATTGGTGCAGGCATTCATGGCTATGCCCCCACCTCCTTTATTAGCGAATTCGCCGGTGCAAATAATCCTTTAGCTGTACCAATTGCCGTTATTCTCGGTGTGCCCCTGTATGCCAATATTGCCGGAGTGATGCCCATTAGTGAAGCCTTGGTGACCAAAGGAATTCCTTTAGGCACAGTATTAGCCTTTACCATGGCAGTCACCGCTCTATCGTTGCCCGAAATCGTAATTTTGCGGAAGGTACTTCGCCCTCAATTATTAGCCGTTTTTGTCACCTTGATGACCGTGGGAATTATTAGCGTAGGTTACTTGTTTAATCAGGTGTTAACTGTTTAGATTGATGGCTATATAGCGCTTTGCGCTGTTAAGTAATGAGTAATGAGCAAGAAAGTCCCTCTGAGTGTTGTGTAAGGGCAGATTGAGGGCGATTCAAATGTACCACAATCCTATTCCCTATTCCCTATTCCCTATTCCCTATTCCCTAGCGCGTTCATGTCCGCGAAGCGGAAAGCGCTATATTTAGCAAAGCATCAATATCTTCCACCAGAAAAATCGGCACGCCTAACTTTTCTTCCACCTCTTCCACGGTTCGATCGTCTAAAAAACAGGTTTCTCCATGCTTTAACATCACCGTGGGCAATAAAATACCATCGCCTAAGTCTTTCCCCGATAATTTATGCAGCAAATCTTCCCCCGTTAATAAACCGGTAACCGTCATTTCTTGCCCCCAATAGTCGCTGTTCAGCGCTTGTAACTGAATCGTTAAGCCTGATATTTTATTTAATTGTTCTACCAGGGGAGTAAACGCTTTCTCGACTGTGTTACCCACCACCCAAGATAAAGTTTTAGGGGGAGAAACTTCAGAAATCATTCTTTCTTGGATTTTCTCTTCAAATTCTCGAATAAATAACCGAATTGACCCTACTCCATTACCAATCTGGGGATAATCTTGATAATGGGATTCAGGTGGTAAATCCAATCCGGCGATTAAAAACCATTCATCAGCTAACCAAACAACCGTAGCCTCTTTTTCCTGTTGAAATTTATCCTGTAATTGTTGCACCTGCTTAATCACTTCTTGGGCCTTTTCCACGGTTACCGGAATCAGTTCGTCTTCTGTGGGGCGAAACCGAGTTAAGCCTACGGGAACCACGGCAATTGAAGCTACTGTAGGAACTTCTCCTTGATGAAATTGGGCTAAATCTAAAAGGGTTTGTTCTAGGTGTTCTCCATCATTAATTCCGGGACAAACGACCACTTGGGCATGAATTTGTAAGCGCCGTTCTTGGAACCATTCGAGTTGTTTTAAGATTTCACCGGCGCGGGGATTTTTTAAGAGTCTGCTTCTAATTTCGGGTTCAGTGGCATGAACGGAAACATAGAGGGGAGAGAGGCGCATGGCTTCGATGCGGCTCCATTCCCGATCTGATAAGTTGGTTAAGGTTAAATAACTGCCGTAGAGAAAACTGAGGCGATAGTCATCATCTTTAAGGTAGAGGCTTTTTCGCTTTCCGGGGGGCTGTTGATCGATGAAGCAGAAGGGACAGCGATTATTGCATTGAATTAAGCCGTCAAAGAGGGCGTTTTCAAATTCTAAACCCAGGTCTTGATCGTAGTCTTTTTCAATTTCAATGTGATGGGTTTTGCCTTTGAGATCGAGAACTTCTAGATCGAGGATTTCATCGGTACATAAAAATTGATAATCAATTAAGTCTCGCGGATTTGTACCGTTAATGGAGACGATCGCATCACCGGGTTCAAAGCCGATCTCGGCGGCGATGGAGTCGGGGAGAACTTGGGAGATTTTGGCGGGACGGATGGTACTCATGGTTTAGCTGTTCGGGATCAGTTGGGTGCTGATGGCGATTAGGATAACGATGCCAAAAATAAGACGATACCAGATGAAGAGCCAGGTGCTACGGGTTTGGAGGAAACGAATCAGCCAGGCAATGGCGATATAGGAGAAGAAGGCGGAGGAGATTAAGCCGACAATCAGGGGAAATATGCCCACTCCTGCAAGTCCTTCGTCGAGTAGTCCGACGAGTTCGACTAATCCGGCGAGGGTGATGGCGGGAATGCCGAGGAGGAAGGAAAAGCGGGCGGCGGTGGCGCGTTCTAATCCCATGAATAATCCGGCGGTAATGGTTGAACCGGAGCGGGAAACGCCGGGGATAATGGCGAGAGCTTGGGCACATCCCATGAGGATGCCGTCTTGCATTCCGAGGCGATCGAAGTCCCGTTTGCGGCTGCCCCATTGTTCGGCTAATCCGAGTAGGATGGCCATGACGATGGAGGCGATCGCAATAGAGGAGAGTCTGCGTATCGGAGATTCGTCGAAGTTGGGTACAAATAGTTTAACCCCTAAGCCGATAATAACAATGGGTAGGGTTCCGATCGCTATTCCCAATACCATGCGAACAGGATTAGCCTGATAGTCTTTTTTCTGGATGGCTTCAATTGCTCCTAGAGTGAGTTGCTTGAGATCGTCCCAGAAGTACCAGAGAACCGCGCCAATACTGCCCAGTTGAATGATGGCAGAGAAGGCAACCCCCGGATCGCCCCATCCGAGCGCCACGGGAACGACTTTCAGGTGAGCGGTGCTGCTGATGGGGATAAATTCCGTCATGCCTTGTACCAGCCCTAAAATGAAGGCTTGAAAGATGTTGAGTTGCCCGGAAACAGTGTTTGTTGTGGGTGCTTGGGCTTGGGCGAGGGTGGGTAAAAGTAGGGCGGATAGGAACATCAGCCCTAGCAGGAGGGGGCGATCGCCACTTTTTTTGAGCATCACGAATCCTTGATGAAGAACTGTCCCATTATTGCCAAAAACAGGGGATTGTCGCTTGTGGCTTTCATTTCTCTGGCGATCGGTTATCATGGACGTATCCCCCCTGGGGGGATATTCAGATTCAATACACAGAATTAGAAAATCTGATATCTTAAACAATGTAAAGTTAAGTAACGAAGCTTAATTGTGGTTCAACAAACCTTCCCCCCCTACTCTTCCTCAACATCCAAGTCAGCCCCAAATCCTGTAAAAGAGTGGTTGAAAGGCCTGGCACTCCCTCAACAGTGGCAAATCTGGCTGGCATCTGGGGGGTTGGTGATTGTTCCTGTATTCTTCCAAGCTCCATTAGTGCGACTCTTCCCAGAATTAAGTTTTGTAATGACCCTATTCTGGATTGGCTTAAGTCTGCTGTTGATGAGACAGCCTTGGGGCAAGCTTTGGGGCGATCTGTGCTTAGGATTTAGTTGGAGTTGGTTAGCCGGTTCGATCTATTGGGGGTGGTTACGGTGGGAACCGGTCTATCATTTACCCATTGAGGCGATCGCCCTCCCCTTCGTTTTACTCGACCTCATTTTACGCTGTAGACGCTCTGGGAATTCTTGGGGATTAATCGGTCATTTCTTCTATCTGGGTTCTCTTGTGGGGACAGCGATCACGGATATTTACTTTTATTTAGTGAACTTAATCCCCCATTGGCGACACCTGATGCAAGTCGAACCCGAATTTGTCCGTCCCGTCTTTCAAGAGGCGATCGCCCAAATCTATACCCCCTGGGGGGGATTTTGGGCCGGAGTGCTAGTCATGCTCCTGCTGCTGCTCGGTTTAATTCCCCTGCGATCCACATCAATACCATGGTGGGCCTTTAGCGGTGCAGTCCTAAGTACCCTAGTTGTAGATGGACTCTTCTGGGTGGCTGCTGTGTGCGCCTAAGATCAATTCAAATGATACAGAGCTAACAAAGCGCTCTAATAGTGATAGAACTCACAATTAATTTCCCCCGTCATCACGTAACCCAGAGGAAAAACAAAGGACAATGACATTAAAGCTCCTTTAGAGTGTCATCTTACAACTGAGCCATGGAATTCTCCTTAAATCTCCTCCCCTGCGCCCTTAGCGATCTGATCGTTCAAGCCTATACCAAGCGCGAATTAACCCAAGCTGACCGATATGGACTGATGGCAGCGATTTTAGAGCAAAACCTGACGGAAGAAGAACAACACGCCATCGATCGCCTGATCCATTCCTATTATCGAGGACGCTTAAAACTGACGGATGAACTCTCAGTCATAGACGGAGAGTAGAAAATCCTGAATACCCATTACCCAATGGTGACAAGTTAAGACAATATGCATTTTGTCAAGTTCTAAATATAGAGTTAAATGAATTAGCTCACACTATTTATGGACTATTGCCTCTTGCCTCCCCCCTATTGCCTATTGCCTATTGCCTCTTGCCTCCCCCTCACCGACAACCTTAACGGGTTACCATTACCCATTACCAGCGCAAAGCGCGATATGATTGAGATTCAGCATAAGCAGGATATCCTTGGATGGCCAATCCTGTTCCATCACCTCTCGATCCATGATTTACCCCGATTTTTCCGAATTTAAACAGCTTGCCCAACAAGGTAATTTTATTCCCGTATGTCAGGAATGGGTTGCTGACTTAGAAACCCCGGTTTCGGCGTGGTATAAGGTTTGTGCCGATCGCCCCTACAACTTTTTGTTAGAGTCAGTCGAAGGCGGAGAAAAAATCGGTCGCTACAGTTTATTAGGCTGCGATCCTCTATGGATTTTAGAAGCAAGAGGAGATCGCACCACCCAAACCTTCCGAGATGGCACTCAAACAGAATTTCAAGGCGATCCCTTCAAGCATTTAGCCGACTGTTTAGAACCCTATCATCCCGTCAAACTGCCCCAACTGCCTCCTGGAATTGGGGGGTTATTTGGGTTTTGGGGCTATGAGCTGATTCGTTGGATCGAACCGACAGTTCCCGTCCATGAAGGGGAAAAGACGGATCTACCCGATGGCATTTGGATGCAGGTGGATCATCTGTTGATTTTCGATCAGGTGAAGCGCAAGATTTGGGCGATCGCCTATGTAGATGTGCGCGATCCGAAGACTAAATTGAAAAAAGCTTATAAGAACGGGTGCGATCGCATCAAATCCCTCGTCAAGAAACTCAACAAACCCCTCTCGCGCAAACATCTTTCCCTAGAATGGACACCCCCCAACCGGATTAACCCAGATTCTACCCTCTCCTACAACAGCAACATTACCCCAGAAGCCTTCTGTAGCAACGTCAAAGCCGCCCAAGACTATATTTTGGCTGGCGATATCTTTCAAGTCGTCCTCTCCCAGCGTCTGAGTACCGCCTATAAGGGTAAACCCTTTGACCTCTATCGCTCCCTGAGACTGATTAACCCCTCGCCTTACATGGCCTACTTTAACTTTGGCTCCTGGCAACTGATCGGCTCTTCTCCAGAAGTGATGGTCAAAGCCGAAAAAGACCCCAGTGGCACAACCCTCGCCACTGTCCGACCCATTGCCGGAACCCGTCCCCGTGGTGCTACCCCAGAAGAAGACGAAGCTTTAGCCACCGAACTCTTACAAGATCCCAAAGAAATCGCCGAGCATGTGATGTTAGTGGATTTAGGGCGCAATGATTTGGGCAGAGTCTGTAAAAGTGGCACAGTCAACGTTGATGAACTGATGGTCATTGAGCGCTATTCCCACGTCATGCATATTGTTAGCAATGTCGTCGGGGAACTGGGGAAAGACCACACAGCCTGGGATTTACTCAAAGCCTGTTTTCCCGCCGGAACCGTCAGTGGGGCCCCAAAAATTCGCGCCATGGAGATTATTCACGAACTTGAAGGCGATCGGCGCGGCCCGTACTCTGGTGTATACGGATACTACGACTTTGAAGGACAACTTAACAGCGCCATTACCATTAGAACCATGGTCGTACAGGATCAAACCTTATCCGTTCAAGCCGGAGCCGGTCTAGTCGCCGACTCTGTGCCCCAGAACGAATACCAAGAAACCCTCAATAAAGCCAAAGGCTTGTTACAAGCCATTCAATGCTTGCATCCTTAAGATTGCCCTAGAAGCCGAACAGCAAAAACTGTGATCTTAACTACGGACTGGAGGGGTGAAGTATAAGGAATTAGAAAATCAAATCACCGATCTGATTCAAATTGTTGATTAAATTTTGCTTGCAATTTGTCCAAAATCCCGTAATATCAAGAAGGAAGACAAGCAATCTTACAAACGGTTCAGCCAATACCCTGGCTATCGTTTGTATTAATCAAGCTTATACTCATTCAACCAATCTCTGAGGAGTAACACCATGGCTACATACAAAGTCACATTAGTCACCCCTGATGGCGAAAAAGTAATAGACTGCCCTGAAGACGAAATTATTCTAGACATTGCTGAAGAACAAGGCTTTGACCTGCCTTACTCCTGCCGTGCCGGTGCTTGCTCTACCTGTGCAGGTAAAGTTGTCTCTGGTACGGTTGACCAAGAAGATCAATCCTTCCTCGATGACGATCAAATTGGAGAAGGTTGGGTTCTCACCTGTATTGCTAAACCCACATCGGATTGCACGATTGAAACCCATAAGGAAGAAGAACTGGGCTAGTTCTTTGAGATCTAGAACCCTGTAGAATACTAACCTACATGGCTCTAGGATTTGTAGCCTCAAAGAGTTTTTTTATACCCAAGAAACCCCCTAGACTCCCCAAATACCCCTTTAACCCAAAAGGTGATGGGGAATCTAGTTGGGTAGTTCATCCTCATGAGGATGTTAATTCATCCCTACCTTTAACTAGGAAAGAGCGAAATGGCAACAAAAACCTACAGCGTTCGACTGATTAACGAAGAAGAAGAACTCGACGAAATTATTGAAGTCCCCGAAGATGAATACATTTTAGTCGCAGCAGAGGATCAAGGAGTCGATCTTCCCTATTCCTGTCAAGCCGGAGCTTGCTCCACCTGTGCCGGTAAGCTCGTATTGCCAGAGAAAACCTATCCAGAAGATTTGGTAGATCAAACTGACCAGTCCTTTTTAACCGATGAGCAAATGGAAGCAGGTTATGTCCTCACCTGCGTGGCCTATGCTAAGGCAGACTGTACGATTATTACTAACCAAGAAGAAGAACTCTATTAACTCTCTAAGCCGGGTGAACTCCATTACACTCTCCCTTCACTCCCAATTAACCCTGAACTGAGCTAAGTTTGCTTTAATGGGATGAAGGTCTTAATCTCTTAAAATTTCAGTTGTGAGGAGGCTCAACCATGCCAACGATTAATGGAACCCCCGGCCCAGATTTACTCGACGGAAGTGAACAAGGGGATATCATCTCAGGTTTTCAAGGTAATGATACCCTAAATGGACGAGGGTTTAATGATCTGATCTTGGGTCATCAAGATAATGATTTGATCGATGGTGGGCCAGGTAAAGATACCCTATTTGGGGGCCAAGACAGCGATACCATCTTTGGCCGCACAGAAGCCGATGAAATCTCAGGCGACTTTGGAGATGATTTCCTGGCTGGAGGCGATGGTATTGATTTAATCCTGGGAGGGCCGGGTAACGATCAGATCTCTGGCGGAACATTTAATGATTTGCTCTTTGGGGGAACGGGTGTAGATGCCATTGATGGGAATGGAGGTAACGATCTCATTTATGGCGGCCAAGATGATGATTATCTGGTCGGTAGTGAAGGAAATGATAGTCTATTCGGAGATTTAGGCAACGATACGATTGAAGGCCGAGATGGCTTAGAAAGTATCCGAGGGGGTCAAGGAATTGATTTTCTCTTTGGCGGGAATGATAGCGATACTATTTTTGGAGATAATGATGATGATGTAGTCGTCGGCGAAGCCGGTGCTGATAGTCTCCTGGGTGGTAATGGTGCAGATTTTGTGGCTGGCGGTACGGAAAATGATACCCTGCTGGGAAATCCAGGTGATGATTCCCTGTTTGGGGGACAAAATGAAGATCAGATTGAAGGGGGAGATGGAAATGATTTTCTGTCTGGCGATCGCGGCGATGATACCCTACAAGGCAATGCCGGTAATGATGCCCTAGCTGGAGATGCCGATAATACCGTAGCCGGTAATGATTTCCTCTTTGGGGGTACGGGCGCTGATATTATGCTCGGTGGTGCAGGACGAGATACCTTTGCGATCGCTCCCGACTCCGGTAGTTTCCAGATCTCCGGTGCAGATATTGTTACCGACTTCTTTGTTGATGCAGACGTAAACAAAGAAGACAAAATCGGCTTAGGCGGTGGACTCACTTTTAGCGATCTGTTTATCACCCAAGGAACCGGAGACAATGCCAATGATGTGGTCATTCGTCAGATTATTAACGCAGGTGGGGAAACCGGCCCCGTCCTCGGTGATTATTTAATGGTCTTGCAAAACGTCAATGTTGCTCTGATTAACGAAACAGATTTTGTCACCGTTGAACTGCCAACGCCCACCCCAACGCCCACTCCCACCCCAACGCCGACTCCTACTCCGACTCCCACCCCAACCCCAACCCCCGGCACTCAGCCCCCCACTGCACCTCAATTAGTCGGCGGAGAAGTTCTGACCGTCAGTAATTCGAGTACAAACGGAACCCAACCCGGAACAGCGATTGGACAAATTCAATCCTCCGATAATGACGGCATTCAATCCTATGAAATTTCCCGCGTTACCGGAGGTGCTTCTAGCACGAACTTTAGTATTGATGCCAATGGGAATATCACCCTCAATAGCGCTCCTGGCGGCAATGGGCCCTTTGGCTTGGTGGTACGTGCAACCAATACTGGAGGCAGAGTTTCTGACGAAGCCACGATTAATGTCTATAGCACTGTAGGCGCGGCCAGAACGGATCAAATTCTCACCAATAATCAGGATGATAGCTTCCCGACTCCCGGTGTATCGGGTCAAGATACGATCATCGTTGCTCCGGGTATATACAATGAAACCAGCTTGAGTATCACTCAGGATACCACTCTGCGCTTGACGAGTCCTCCTGATAATACCGGACGGGGTATTGCCCGACTGACCGCACCGGCCGTTCCCACTCCAATTACCGGGAGTTTAGTCGCCGGTACAGTCCTACCGGAGAGTTTCCGAGGCAGTAGCTCTAGCGACTTGTTCTTTGGAGGACAAGGCCCCGATACGCTTAATGGAGTGTCCGGACAAGATTATTATGTGTATAGCTTCCTAGATGAAGGCACGGATGTTATCCAAGGCTTTGGCAGCAGTAGTGTGATTTTGATTAATGCTGATACCTTTGGGGCTGGTCTGACGGCAGGACAGTTGTCAGAAGGACGCTTGTTCTTATCGAATTCTGCCTTTAACCCGGCTAATCCGCCATCGGCCTATGAGAATGCTGAAAATGGTGACCAGTTCCGCTTTATTTACGATTCCCAAGGCAACTTGTTCTTTGATAATAATGGTTCGGCGGCTGGCGGTATTTTGAATAATCAACCCCTAGCGGTTCTGAATGCTCCGGGTCGTCCCTCGGTGGGTAGCTTTAGTAATACCAATATTTTTGTGTATTAATCTCCAATCCTTATTGGGTTAGACCAGAACAGTAGGGTGGGCAGGGTCTGTTTGTTGAATTTGAATGATATCATGTCCGTTTGAATAGTTGTCATTGCGACCGCAGGGAAGCATTCGCGCTTTACGTTTCACGCAAGCTTCGCTTTCATGTCCGCGAAGCGGAAACGCGCAAGCTTCGCTTTTCATGTCCGCGAAGCGGAAACGCCGAGTTTACCGGGATAAGGGAGATTGCTTCATTCCACTTCGTTCCATTCGCGCTTCGCGCAAGCTTCGCTAACGCAATGACTTACTATAACTGATCCAACGGACTTGATATGATGTGGCTTATTCTCCTGCCCACCCTATGATGATGGGTAATTATAGTGGTTTAATTGGACTTGATATCACTCTTAAGAAATAATCAACCTAAAATAGAATAGAAACCACAAGATAACATAGGCAGTATTGACCACAAGCATCAAAATTTTACCGACCCAAGACTGAACAAAAGACCAGCAATAAAGGGTTCCTCCTATGACTAAAAGGATTTCTATGGCAGAAACCCAGACTCCATAATGGGCA
Source organism: Roseofilum capinflatum BLCC-M114 (assembly GCF_030068505.1). NCBI lineage: Bacteria > Bacillati > Cyanobacteriota > Cyanophyceae > Desertifilales > Desertifilaceae > Roseofilum > Roseofilum capinflatum. Next base: position 240,959 of record NZ_JAQOSO010000055.1, on the reverse strand, counting down.
GGATTCCAATAGGAGAACGGACTGATGAAGCGATAGTTGCTGAAGGGGAAGAAATGGCGGTGAGCATCGTCATGATGGACGGGTAAATCGAGGAGAGAGTGACCGATTAAACCGAGGGAAAAGACTTGTAAGGGCTGCCAATTGAGCCAATAGCCAATCAGGAGGGCAATGGCAGCTAGGGGGATGGAATGAAACAGGGCGATCGCCGTTTGCCACCCTTCGCCATAATAAGCTTCTGACCAAATGGTTGATTCAGGGAGCTTTTGGATCAGTTTTGCCCAACCGTAAAATAGGAAAATGGGCACGTCTGGCACAATTCCAGATAATACAATTAACAGGTTGTACTCTGGAACATTGCCTTTTCCCAAGGCGGTCAAGTTTAAGATGGCATGACTGGGGGTATTCACGATCGCAAATGGGATGGACTTCTAACGGATGGAAAATTCCAAAGACCGCACCTTAGATTCTAAGGATCTGACCTGGGATTCTAGCTGGCGCACTTGTTGATGGAGCTGGCGCACTTCTTGGGATAACATTTGCACATCAGGAGAGCGCGGATTCGGATTAATGGGTTCGGGTGGGTCAGATTGACCGAAACTGGGAAAGGATAGCACACCTAAAATAACAGCCATCACAACTAATAAACTGATGAGAAAGGAATGGGGTTTCATGATAGTCCAGGTAATAGAAGATTATAGTGTAAAAAATGATTTTCCTATTACCTATTCCCCATTACCTATTACCGTAGATTGAATTTGCTCGGAAAACCAAGACGCAACAGCTCCATTACTGGCTTCTTGTAAACGGCTCAGGGACTGTTCTAGAAGATCGATGGGTAAACCGGATAATGCCTGAGATCGATCGCATTCTTTATATCGGTTATTTTCTTGTAACTGAAAGGCAAACACTCGTCGTCCAATGACATCAATCACCCAATATTCAGGAATGCCTAAAGAGGCATATAAGTGCTTTTTCTCATCTAAATCACTCGATAGGGTGATCTCTGAAATCTCGCCGACTAAATCGGGAACTCGCCAGCGATCTAAATCAATATAGCGTCTTTCGCCAGGATGCCAAGTGGGATAATTTTCGCCGATATAGAGAACCAGATCGGGTGCAGCCGAGCTTTGGTTGGCTTTTTCGAGCAAGCAGCCGCCAAAAGAGCTAAAGGTTTGTTTTTGCTTCTGATTGAACCAGAGCAGAAAGAGCATGGTAAATAGATCGCCGATGCTAGAGTGATTAATTCCTTCTGAACCCATTTCGACTAAGAGTTTATTTTGGTAGTAGTATAACTTGATCCGTTCCGGGCGATCGCTATCCCGCCAGGCTTGATAGTTGTCCCAACTAGAGGGTTCCCACAGTTGCAAGGGCAGTTCATTTTGGGTAGGCTCGCAGAGCAAGGAAGTCATAGGATTTAGAGGTAATAACTTCTAATATGATAATTAGGGAATCGGGAATAGGGAATGGGCGATCGCATTTGCTTGGACAACTCTTGCCCTGCTTACCCTGCGATCGCTATAATTAAATTAGAGTAGTGCAATTAATTTTAATCTCCTCTGTCGATAAGTTTGCAAATACGGTCTATGAATCCGGTACTTTCGCCTACGATTCGCAATATGGCAGCCGCTCCAACCGAGGCCCCTGAAAAGTCGGGCCAGGTTATCCGTAAGCCTTATCCGAATTACAAAGTCATTGTCCTCAATGATGATGTGAATACGTTTCAGCATGTCCATGATTGTCTGGTGAAGTATATTCCAGGCATGACGAGTGATTTGGCTTGGGAGCTAACCAATCAAGTCCACTATGAGGGACAAGCCACGGTTTGGGTTGGCCCCCAGGAACCGGCTGAATTGTATCATCAGCAGTTGAGTCGGGCCGGTTTAACCATGGCTCCTTTGGAAAAGGCTTGAGGGATGGGGAGCAACGAGCGTGGGTAAGAAGAAGAAAAAGAAGGTACAACGCTCTGAGGCTCCCTCGAAGTCTGGTGAATCTTCGGGCCGTCTGGTGTGGAATCATTCGACCCATTTAGAGGGGTTGATTCCGATTTTGGAGGAGTTGACAACCTATGAGGGGGTGTCTACGGTGACTCCAGGGGTGATTGGTCGGGTGAAAAGCCATATGCCCCATATGAAGTTGAAGGTTTCGGTTCCGATTCGGGGCGGGTTTAAGCTGATTGCTCGGCAGGGGAAGACGGTGCAAGAGGTGTTTATTGTGACGAGCTTATCGAAGACAGATTTGGAGGAGGCGATCGCCACAATTTTATGTTCTTAAGTTTAGGATAAACCGAAGATGACTAAACCTCCTATTCTCAATCTAGAAGAAAGTTACACCTTTAGCCGATATGCTGAACTGACCTTTGACCCTGAAGATATTCTGGCAGAGCTGGGTTTTGGTTTAGAGAAGGCTGCCCTTGCACTTCCAAAATTTTCTGGCCATTTAGACTGTAAAGCATTGAAAGAAAGATTGGAGCAAGATTTGCTCTGCGTGGATCTGACGAGTGAAATTGCTCGTCGAGAGGTGTTGATTGCGCCAACCTTACTAGAGGTTTGCCGTTTATCTGGGTCGAAGCTAAAAATCGAGTATCCGGTGATGGTGAATAATTTTTTGAAAGGAACCCTTGATTATTTGCTAATCTCTCGGACTCATTTATTAGTGGTGGAAGCGAACAATGCAGATATGCCTAGAGGAATGACTCAGTTGGCGGTTGAACTCATTGCCATGGATAGCTGGACAAATCTAGAGGTTCCCTGCCTTTATGGTGCGGTGGCGACGGGGGATATTTGGAAGTTTGCTGTTTTGCAACGGAAGCAACAGTGTATTCATGCGGATATTAATCTCTATCGGGTTCCCGCAGATTTAGACAGTTTATTGCGGATGCTCCTGGGAATTATGCAAGAAGTCTAGTTGGCTGTTTCATCTGATATCAAGTCCGGTTTCCGCAAGCGGACATGAAAATTTGTTAAGAAGCGGGCAAGATGCCCGCACTCCTCGAATTCTTTGATATGACTGGAGTGGGAGCATCTTGCTCCCTGGATTTTTAATTAGGGTATTTCCGCTTCGCGGACATGAATAAGCGAACTTGATATGATTGGGTGTTTTAGGAGTGCGTAGCGAGCGAGACGTTTGTCCTGCGGACACGCTACGCACTCCTATTTTGGCGGTCTCTCGAAAAAGGGGGTTGACTTAAAATTCAATAAAAGATATAGTGATGATGTTGATGAAAATATCAAGTCTGTGAGGACTACGGTAATGACTCCCACATCATCGAGTAAAAGTCAGTTAATGCAAGCGTTCGAGAAGATCGTCAATGAAAGAAAATCCCCCAATGTGCGGGTGGAGACGAAGGAACAAGAGGCGCAACGGGAACAGAATCAGCAAGTTGTGGCTAAGGTTTCAGGTTATAGCCGCGATCGCCTAGTTACAGGATTAGCCACACTCCAGTTAGACTTAGGGGATACCATCGAGCAGTTAACCGAGAAGCTCTCTACAGAAACGGATAAGCTCAAGGAAATCAATCAGGCTATTTCAGTTAAACAGGAGCAATTACAAGACCTGAAAAATCTCCGTGTCGTCGCTGATGCTCTGCATCTTTTGACTCAAGAGCATAACGCCAAAGTGAACACCTTTGAGGCTCAAATCACCAGCCAGGAAGAAGAATTACAAAAGCAACAGGACTCGGTGCGGAAAGCCTGGTTAAAAGAACAACAAGAATATGAAAGCGCTCTAGCGGAAAAAACGGAACAAATTAACCGCGATCGCCAGCGTCAAGAAACCGACTATCAATATGAACTAGAGCGCGTGCGTCAAATGGACTCAGACGACTACGAAGAGCGCAAACGGCAACTCGAACACGAACTTCACCAACGTCAACAACACCTCGAAAAAGACTGGCAACAGCGAGAAAAAGTCCTCAGCGCTCAAGAAGCTGAATACACCGAATCTTGCCAAAAAATTGCCGGTTACGAAGAAGAACTCAAACAAGCTTATACAAAAGCCAAAGAAGAAGCCATTCAAGACGCTAACCGTGAAGGCAAAGTTAAATCTGACTTGTTAGAAAAAGAATGGACAGGTATTCAACAGGGATACGAATTGCAAGTGCAATCCTTAGAAAAAACCATCGAACGGCAAACCGAAGAAATCACCGCCCTTTCCGAACAACTGCAAGCTGCTGTGAATCAAGCCAAAGAATTAGCAATGCGAGCTTTTTCCAGTTCTGGTAATCAATAATTTTCCCCTCATCCCCCAGCCCCTTCTCCCGCAGGAGAAGGGGGGAAGAAGTCCCTCTCCTGTGGGAGAGGGATATAGGGAGAGGGCACAACTTCCCCTCATCCCCCAGCCCCTTCTCCCGCAGGAGAAGGGGGGAAGAAGTCCCTCTCCTGTGGGAGAGGGATATAGGGAGAGGGCACAATTTCCACCCACGTATTGATAAATTTTCACCATGGCCAAAAAACCCACAAATCGCAATACCAAAGCCGAAATTCTCGAAGCTTATCAAGAATTGCTACAAGAGAAAAAAGAGCTAGAAAAGCAAGCATCGCAAACCCCACAACCACAACAACCCCTCGTGAAACCTACCCCTGTCATTGAACATCCCAGTGCCCAAAACTCAGTTAATCGAGTGACCGATCGAGTTTCTGAGCCTATGAAAAAAGTCTTGCAAGACTTAGGGAAAATTCAAGCTACGTTTGGTGGAGCCTTAAATGAACTCTCCGAAAAACTGTTAAAAGAAGCCAGTCAACTGGAAGCTGTTGAAGAACAGGTAAACTTAGAACAGGAGCAATTGCAACAGTTATATGATTTAGAAGTTTCCGAGACGACTTTAGATGAGTTGATCGAGCAATATCAAACCCAGGCGAAAACCTTTGAGCGGGAATGGGAGGAACAGCGAGAAACCCTAGAGCAGCGTTTAGCCGAAGCGCGGCAAGTGTGGCAAAAAGAGCAGCAAACCCATCAACGGGAAATTCAAGAGCGCAACCAAGCCACCCAGACGCAACAAACTAGGGACGCAGAGACTTATAACTATAACTTGCAACTGCAACGCAAATTGGATGAAGAAGCCTACCAACAAGGGCGAGAGCAGTTAGAGCAAGAGCTGGTGGAGTTACGGGAAACCCAAGAGCAAGCTTGGCAAGAGCGGGAAGAGGCGATCGCCGAACGGGAAAAAGCCTATACTGAAGCCAAAGCTAAAGTCGAAGCCTTTCCGCAAGAATTGGAACAGAACATTAAACGCGGTAAAGAAAACGGTCGCAATATTGGCCAGTATCAAGTTAAGGTTAAAGCCGATCTTCGCGCTCAAGAAATCGAAAGCCAGAAGAAAATCTATGAATTGCGCTTACAAGGCTTATCCGAAACTATCCAGAATCAAGAAAGCCGGATTCAGAATCTCTCCAAACAATTAGATTCTGCCTTGAAACAGGTACAAGATTTAGCCGTGAAAGCCATTGAAGGAACATCGAGCAGTAAATCTTCTGAGGCTCTAAAAGAAATTGCCCTAGAACAAGCCAAGCAAATGAAGGGCAAATAATATCAATTAAAAATTAGAAATTCAAAATCAAAAATGGGGATCAGTCTTACGATGATTAGCAATCATCACAGTTAATCCAACTTGATATGACCCCTGATGATTACAGATTTGGGAGTAGTTTGGGAATTGCAGATTTGCGGGTGGATGCAAAGCAATTCCCAATTTTTTTTTATAGCGCTAGTCGCTGCTTATACAGCCCAAGGCGCTGTTATAGCGCTTTGCGCTGTATAGGTGGACAGTAGGAAAAGATCCCCCCTGCTTTTTAAGGGGGATTTTCCGCAAGCGGACATGAAAGGGGGATCAAAATGTCCCACATAACAGCGAAAACTGCTGTATGAGGGACGCTACCTGTCTATTTACCGAGATCATCGATCTTGCAGAGAGTTCGGTTGGATTACCAGCGATCGCCGCTTTTCGGTTAAAGTAATATGTGATTTCAACAAATCGCACTAACGTAGGTGAACAATTCAATCACGGATGGACAAGGATTTAGACCCTAGTGTACAACCCTGGGAACAGGAACTGAATGACACTCTAGAGCGCATACACACCTTAGCCGCTCTGCATCAAGAGGATTCAGTGACCTTACTGGCTATTCTACGCCGTCTCGAACAGATGCATCATCATATTCGAGAAACTTGGTTCCAAGAGTCTCTTCCCGATAACCGTCAAACCTTGTATGCCCTTCTGCGGGATATGGAAACGGAAGGAGGATGGCCCTATATTAGTCGAATGCAATTACAGGCCATTCTCAAAGTTTGGTTTCAAGCCGAGGTGAAGCGTAATTTACCAGAATCCTTAGAGTCGGAGCGTCTTGATGACCCATAATGATTTAAATGATTTAATTTTCGATTGCTAATGAAAATCACTCACTTAAATGACTTACCCCAAGAAGGCGTTTCTCACAATCAGAATATCCGTAAGCAAGTGATGTTACGCCTGGGAGAACTCCCCCATTTAACCAATTTTTCCCAAGCTCGGTTTCCTCCTGGAGCAGTCGCCAATGGTCATGCTCATCCAGATATGTGTGAGGTGTTTTTTATTGAATCCGGCACAGGAAGCATTACAGTCAATAACGAGGACTATGCTCTTTCTCCAGGCACTTGTATCGCCATTGATGTCGGTGAAGTTCATGAACTTTGCAATACAGGTTCAACAGAATTAGTGGTGACCTATTTTGGCTTACGAGTTCCCCTCAGAAGTCATCCGTAAGGAGTAGATAAGATTCAGAAGGAAATCAAGCAGTTGAAGGCACACCTCGATCGCTCCATTCCGGGATTTACCATTGAGTTCGAGTAAGCAGAGATTACCTTAGATGACTCTAGCCATTTAAGTCTTGAGATATATTTGTATATTAACCAATCCATGTAACCAACAGGAGACTATGCCAATGAAATCCTTCCTTACCCTGTCTGCTGTGCTACTGAGCTTAGTGAGCTTACCCAAAGTGGCGCTAGGACACGCAGTAGAAACCGATTTTCAGAGTATGTCCGATCGCCTGGAAATCCAATCGATGTTTAGTACCGGTGAAGCTTTTGAAGGTGCGCCGGTGGTTGTTTATGCCCCGAATGACCCCACCACACCCTGGTTAGAAACCACAACCGATGCTAACGGTCAATTTGTCTTTCAACCCGATCCCTCTATTCCGGGTGAGTGGTCTGTGGAAATTGGAGAAGGCGGCCATTGGGATAATATTATCGTTCCTGTTAGCGGCGAAGGAATTGAATCTGAGAACATCAGCTATCTAGAGGGACATCCTTACCATACCCACAACCGTATGGCGAATCGCTATATCCTGGCTGGTGTGGCTGGAGTGACGCTCGTTGGTGGTGTCGGTGGTAGTCTCTTACGTCGCAAGTTCAAGCGCTAATTTGCTCCCTTGGGGAATATAGCGCTACGTGCGGTAATGGGGAAGAGTGGCAACCTTGCTCTTCCTCTACCTAGTGCAAAGCGCTATATCCGTTTTTAGGGCAGCCATTGCAGAAATCAGAGTAAAATACCGGCAATACAAGCGGTCATACAACAGGCGAGAAATCCGCCGATCATGGCTCGTAAACCCAATTTTGCTAGATCGGATTGTCGAGAGGGAGCGATCGCCCCAATGCCTCCCAACTGAATGCCGATCGCCCCCAGATTAGAAAACCCACAGAGGGCATAAGTGGCGATCGCCGCCGTGCGATCGGAAACCTGTTGATTGCGAATCAACTCGCTCAAATCCACATAAGCGATAAACTCAGTCAGGATCGTCTTTTTCCCCAGTAGCTCCCCCACCACCAAACAATCTGTCCAAGGAATTCCCATCAACCAAGCCACCGGCGCAAACACCACGCCAAAAATCCCCTCTAAGGATAAAGTGGGCAAACCAATAAATCCCCCCATCCAAGCCAATACAGCATTAATAAACGCCAGAATACCCAAAAAGGCAATCAGCATCGCCGCAATATTAAGAGCCAACTTCATCCCCTCGGAAGCGCCTGTAGACAAGGCATCAATGCCATTCACATAGGTTTTCTCGATCTCAATAGACACCGTTCCCATCGTCGGAGAACTCTCCGTTTCTGGATACATGAGCTTAGAAATGGCTAACGCTGCGGGAGCAGACATCACCGACGCAGTAATCAGATGTTCCGGAGCAATCCCAAAGGAAATATAGGCGACTAAAACTCCTCCTGCTACCGTTGCAAACCCACTGGTCATGATCGCATGGAGTTCGGACATCGTAGTAGTCGAGACATAGGGTTTAATCAGCAACGGTGCTTCCGTAGAGCCGACAAAAATATTCGCGGCTGCGGTTAAGGTTTCCGATCCCGAAGTTTTCAGGGTATATTGCATCAACCGGGCGATCGCCTGCACCATGCGCGGTAAAATTCCATAGTAGTAAAGCACACTAATAAACGCGGAAAAGAAAATCACCGTCGGCAACACCCGAAAGGCAAAAATATACACCTCGTTGTTTACCAACTGGGACGAAAACACAAACTCAGACCCCACATCCGAGAATTCTAAAAAAGTCTGGATGCGATCGCCCAAAAAGCGAAAGAGCGCCAAGCCAAAGGGAACCTTGAGGATCAACACCGCCAAAACAAACTGTAAACCCAACCCCATAGCAACCACCCGCCAGCGCACCGCCGCACGGTTCACAGAGATCCCATAGGCAAAGGCGACAAAACAACCGAGTCCCAATAGGGAAATAATACGTTCCATCATTAAAATCATGCACTTGATTGAGTAAAGGAAATATCCAATTTACACAGAAGTGGGTCTACCCGCTTATTGTATTTAATCCAAATTTGGAGGAGATCGAGCAATGGATCGACTAGAACACTACCGTAGTATTATTCGTACCGTTTTAGCCGAACATCTGGAATGGTCGAAATCCAGGGATATCGACGAAACCATAGCTATTTGTGACGAAGAAACCGACAACTATCTGCTGATGAGTGTGGGTTGGCATGGCGATCGGCGCATTCACGGTATTCTAGCTCACCTGCGTATTATTGATGGGTTAGTTCATATCGAACAGAATAATGTGGAATACTTTGCTGAAGATTTAATTGAGCAAGGCATTCCTGAAGAAGTCCTGGTTCCTGCCTTTTGCTATCCTCCAACCCAAGAGGCGATCTCTATTGCCAACGACCAGCGCGGGGGGTAAGGGCAATGACCTGATTTCTGGCGGTGCAGGTAATGATCTAGTTGCATTTAATCCTGGCTCAAAGAGATCCTTATTGCTGGTTTGAGGCGATCTTATGGCTGGCTACTACACCTGATCTTCGGTGGGTAAGAGCGCTTCAAGGGACTGAAGGAGTTCGGGAATGCTGGTTTGAATAATTTCCCAAACACGGTAGCTATTAATCTGGCGATAGTCGTGGACGCATTTATCGCGCATTCCGGCAATTTTCTTCCAGGGAATCTGGGGATTTTGGGCACGGAATTCGGGCGAAAGTTTCTTGGTAGCTTCGCCCATGACAGTGACGGAATAAATCACGGCTCTTTGGGTGATCGTGTCTGCTGCAAAGCTGGCTTCGTCCATACCCTGAACAAATTCCACCACATCTTGCCCGTACTGATAAATATCAAGCAGGTAGGAGAGATCGCGATTCATAAATCACCTGATGGTTGTTGAGAATTTCGTTGCGGCGAATCCAGTTTCGATCCTGTTTAACAGTTTCCTTTTCAACCAGATCGACTTCTCGGTGTAGCCACTCTTCTAGGTCTTGTTCTAGGCCAACAAAATCGAGCAGGCTGATTTTGCAGTCGGGGGTGAAGGTGACGAGCATATCTATATCACTATCGGGGCGAAAGTCGTCGCGTAGGATGGAGCCAAAGAGGGCAAGTTCCGTGATTTGGGCGGTTTGGCAAAACTCGGCGAGTTGGGTGGGGGTGATGCCTAAGCGATGATAGAGGGTTTCAATGTTCATGGCTCACCCAAGACAGAAATGAGATATAATGAAATGCTTGGCTAAAATCTCTAAACATATTTCTAAACCCTAAAAACGTCCCTATGAAACTGCCTATCGTTGCCATTATTGGCCGTCCCAATGTCGGTAAATCTACTCTAGTTAATCGGTTAGCCAAAAGACAAGAATCGATTGTGTTTGATGAACCAGGAATTACTCGCGATCGCACTTATCGTTACTGCTATTGGCGCGATCGCGAATTTCAGGTGGTCGATACCGGTGGCTTACTCTTCCATGATGATACCGAATTCTTGCCCCTGATTCGCGAACAAGCCTTATTAGCTCTAGCTGAATCGAGCGCCGCCATTTTCCTCGTCGATGGTCAAACTGGCCCCACCCCTGGAGATATGGAAATTGCCCGATGGCTATATCAACAATCAGTTCCCGTGTTTTTAGCGGTGAATAAATGCGAATCTCCAGACCAAGGACTGATTCAAGCGGCCCAGTTTTGGGAATTAGGCTTAGGCGAACCCTATGCCATTTCCAGCATTCATGGCAATGGAACCGGGGATCTTCTTGATGCTCTACTTCCCCACTTACCCGTGGTTGAAGACTGGGAAGAGTCCACAGAAACCAAAATCGCCATTGTTGGCCGTCCCAATGTGGGCAAATCCAGTTTACTCAATGCCTTTTTAGGGGAAAAACGGGCGATCGTTAGCCCCATTTCAGGAACGACGAGAGATGCGATTGATACCGTAGTGGAACATGAGGGAAAAACCTACCGGTTGATTGATACGGCTGGCATTCGCAAGAAAAAGAATGTGGAATATGGGCCGGAATTTTTCGGCATTAATCGCGCATTTAAGGCCATTCGGCGATCGGATGTGGTGCTGTTGGTAATTGATGCGCTTGATGGAGTCACCGAACAAGACCAGAAACTGGCCGATCGCATTGCCGAAGAAGGCCGCGCTTGTGTAATTGTGGTGAATAAATGGGATCAGGTGGAAAAAGACAGCTATACTATTTTGCACTACGAACAGCAAGTACGCGATCGCCTCTACTTCATCGACTGGTCAGAAATGATCTTCGTCAGCGCACTCACCGGCCAACGGGTTCCCAAAATTCTCAAGTTAGTCGATAATGCCGTCAGCGAACATCAGCGCCGGGTTTCCACTGCGGTTGTCAATGAAGTGCTGCAAGAAGCCATCAGTTGGCATACTCCCCCCACCAACCGCCAAGGGAAACAAGGCAAAATTTACTACGGCACGCAAGTGAGTATCCAACCGCCGAGCTTTAGTATTTTTGTCAACGATCCCAAACGGTTGGGAGAAAACTACCGCCGCTATATTGAGAAACAAATCCGCCAACAACTCGGATTTACCGGTACACCCATTCGCCTCTTTTGGCGCGGCAAAAAAGCCCGCGAACTTGAAGCAACAGGCGCGAATCGTGCCATCCGAGTTTAATGTCCTCTCCCTAGACAGCCCTTAAAGATCTCCCTAAATCTCCCTGTGCAAACGGGGGACTTAGGGAGATAAAAATGCGCCCCATAATAGCGAAAACGACTGTAATCACCCCTTGCTGCTTGCAAAACGAAGTCATACCGACTATGATTAAGAAAGATCAGACCCAGGTAACCCAGGATGATTCGGATTGCAGACATTCCCTTAAACCAGATTCGTCGTCCCCTTCCTCGGCAAACCGATCCCGCCAAGGTTGAAACCTTGATGGCATCCATTGCCGAAATCGGATTACAAGAACCCATTGATGTGCTAGAAGTCGAAGGTAACTACTATGGATTTTCCGGTTGCCATCGCTACGAAGCTCATCAACGACTGGGCAAAGAAACCATTAAATGTCGAGTGCGCCGCGCACCTCGCGCTGTATTGCAAAGACATCTCGCTTAAACCTTACTCCTCACACACTCTATGAACACCAAACTCTATGACACCCGCATCGACCTATCGACGGAAATTCGCCAACCGGTAGTCGAACTGCTCAATCAAACTCTAGCCACTACTCTAGACTTGAAAACCCAAGCCAAACAAGCCCATTGGAACGTTAAAGGCAGAGACTTCTATTTTCTGCACGAACTCTTTGATGAAATTGCCGGTGAACTGGAAGAATATGTAGACATGGTGGCAGAACGGGTTACCGCCTTGGGTGCAGTTGCCCTTGGAACTGCCCGCGTTGCTGCCGATCGCTCAATTTTAGAACCCTATCCCCTAGACATTGTGAGCGGAAAAGCCCATTTAACTGCCCTGAGCGATCGCCTTGCCCAGTATGCCAAACATTTAAGAGATGGCATTGCCAAAACTGACGATCTCGGCGATGCAGACACCGCCGATCTCTATACCGAAATTTCCCGAACCATCGATAAACGGTTGTGGTTCCTCGAAGCCCATCTTCACCCAGTAGAAGAATAGAACAACAAGCCGGGTTTCCTCAAGAAGCCCGGCTTCTGAATTAAGACCTTTCCCTGTTGACATACTCACCGTCCTAAAGGAGCGGTGATTCTTGACACTTCACTGACTGATGCTACCGTTCGCCCAGCGTCGTCGCAGGCGATAGTAGTCTTACTTGCGTCTCTGCGTCCGTTTAAAGTCTCCCAATGCCCTATGGCGACTTTTTTCTATATTCTTCGCTGCATTCTCATCTCGGTCGTGTTCAGTGCCACAACTTAAGCATCGAACCGACCGAATTTTTAGATCGAGCTTGCCCCATTTGTAGCCGCACTCAGAACAGATCTGGCTAGTCGGTTCCCATCGATTGATGATGTGAAACGCTCTGTCAAACTTCTGAGATTTTGCCTCACAGAGATCTCTAAACTCTCTCCAACCTTGCCAACTAATAGACCTCGCAAGCTGGCGATTCTTGACCATGCCTGATACGTTCAAATCCTCTAAAACAATCGTTTGGTTTTCACGAACAATCTTAGTAGATAGTTTGTGCAAGAAATCTTTGCGCGTATCTGAAATACGATGGTGTAGTTTAGCCATCTGAAGACGAGTTTTATTTCTCCGGTTTGAGCCTTTTTGCTGACGAGCTAGTTTCTTCTGAAGCTTGTGAATTTTGCGATCTGCCTTTGAGTAGTCAGGGCTGACAGCCTTAGAGCCATCAGACATTACGGCAAATGTCTTGATCCCTAAATCAATTCCGATACTTTGGTTTTTCGCATCGACATGAATGGGTTCAATCTCTACCACAAAGCTGAGAAAATAGCGGTTAGAGCAATCTTTGATAACCGTTACAGAACTTGGGTCAGACGGCAACTCTCTAGACCAAATTGGCTTTAGAGGGCCTATTTTAGCTAAAAATACTTCTTTTTCTTTGATGGAAAACGCTGCTTTTGTAAACGTTGCAGACTGATCGTATGTCTTTTTCTTAAACTTGGGTTGACCTACTTTTTTACCTTTTCGCTTTCCCTTTAAGGAATTGAAATAGTTTTTGTAGGCGGCATCTAACTGCTTAAGAGATTGCTGCAACGGAACGGATGAAACACCAGAGAGCCAGCTTCTAGTCTCAGTCTTCTTTGCCTGAGTCAACATCGCAGAAAGTTTGTTGTACCCAGGGTATTTATCGGACTTACTGAAAGCTAAAGCGTCGTTCCACACCACCCGAACACAGCCAAACAACTGAGCTAGGCTCTGTCGCTGTTGGTCGGTTGGATAGAAACGGTATTGATATCTGGCTTTCATTGTCTATGCTAGAATTGGTCTGTAATTATATTGTAACTGGGTCTACAGAAAATGACAACTAGCTTACGCAAGGAAAGACACAGTATTTCAAGTCTTAAGATTCACTTGGTCTGTGTAACTAAGTATCGTAGATCTGTGTTCACGGCTGAAAGCCTTGCAGTTATCGGAAAGTCTTTTAATGAAGTGGCTAAGAAAATGAATTTTCAGATCCTCGAATTCAATGGAGAGTCTGATCATATTCACGCGCTGATTGAGTACCCACCTAAGCTTTCTATCTCTCAGATGGTGAATGCCCTAAAAGGCGTTTCTAGCCGCCGATATGGTCAAGCTGGCTACCCTAAACCCTATGGAAAGGATGCCCTCTGGAGTCCTAGCTATTTTGTTAGCTCCATTGGAGGTGCGCCAATAGAAGTTCTAAAGCAGTACATTAGAGAACCAGAAAAGCCGTCCTAGAAGGACGGGGTTTTAGACCCATTCTTCTGATAAACTATAGACAGAATGTCAACCGTATTTCTGCTATGGATACCCAATCTTCATCTCTGAGCGCCGAACAATACCAGAAAAAAATGCAACGCCGCCAGGAGGTGCAGAAAGAGCGCGTCAGTAAAGCGGATAAGGAAAAAGGGTTAATCATCGTCCATACCGGAAATGGCAAAGGAAAAACCACTGCCGGGTTAGGGATGGTCTTACGATCGCTCGGTCAAGGGTATAAAGTGGCGATCGTGCAATTTATCAAAGGCGCATGGGAACCGGCAGAGAAAGCCGTTTTACAACCTTGGGTTCCCCAGCAACTCGAATTTAAGGCCATGGGAGAAGGCTTTACCTGGGATACTCAAGACCGCGATCGCGACATTGCCAAAGCCACAGAAGCTTGGCAACAAGCCTTAACCTATATCCAAAACCCAGAATTTCGCCTCGTATTCCTCGATGAAATTAATGTTGCCCTTAAATTGGGATATTTACAAGTTGAAGAGATTCTCACCGGTTTAACCAGCAAACCAGAAAATTCTCACGTCATTCTCACCGGAAGAGGTGCGCCAGAAGCCTTGATTGAAGCCGCAGATTTAGTCACAGAAATGAAGTTAATTAAACACCCATTCCGCGAACAAGGGGTAAAAGCACAACCAGGAATTGAGTATTAATTATTAATTAACAATTAACAATTAATAATTAACAATGGGCTGAGAGCAATTTTCCTCCTATGCCCCATTCCCTTTTGCCTTTTGCCTAATTATTGTTCTCTGCGACTTGAGGCAAACGATCGCCCAAAAAGCCCCATTGAGCGATCGCCTCATTCGTCCATAACCAATTGTGGGTTCCCAGATATAGAGGCTGAAACGCCAATGGATCGTTCTGGATGACAAACTGATAGAACTCAACCGCCTGTTCCTCTTGATTATCTTGAGCCAAAACCAAAGCTAATCCCGCATAAGCTGTTAAGGTTTCTGGGAAATTTTGGGATTTAGCGATCTCTCTTGCTTTAGAAAAATTCTTCCGAGCCTCATACCAATTTTCCTGGGCATAATAGGCAAATCCTAGAGCATTGTAATATTTTGGCTGTTGGTCATCTATTTTGATCGCAGATTGCCAATAGCGTCTGGCATCATCCACACTGAAAATTAAACTTCCCTGTTGCATGGCTTGCCAAACCAAGCGTCCCCAAATATAGTTAAATTCCGACTCATTTTGTAAGTAACGGGGAGCAGTTTCTAGGGCTTGCTGGGCATAGGAAATGACTCCATTATCACTCTCAAGCAACGTTGCCACATAGGTAATTCCCTGCTCTACATTACCTTGATTAAACGCGGCGATCGCCGAAATCACCAGAGTCTGATTGGCATTGTCTGGATTAGATCGCTCCACAGGAAGCGGAGAAGGTAGGACAATCGCAGACCTTTGCTGGAAATCGAGCCAACTCATGTAGGCTTGAAAAACAGCAAACATCAGGATAGACACCCCTCCCAAAATCCCCATACCAATTAACCAAAACCGTCCAATGGGTAATGGAAACATCCATCGCCTCTTGTCGGATAACTGTTGTTCTTCGGGGATCTCGACGGGGGCAACAGAAACCGCTTGACTGTGTGCCAAAGCTTGATTGAGGGCAATATTGGCTTGGGGATGTTCGGGATCGATATTGAGGGCTTGACGATAGAATTTAATGGCTTCTTGGATCTGTCCTTTTTCATAGAAAATACAGCCTAAATGGTAATAAGCATCAGTATAATTAGCATCATTTAATAGGGCCATCTGATGGGCATCAATCGCATCTTCTATCTGGCCTTCTTGATAAAAAATCAGTCCTAAGCGATCGTAGGCTTCCACATCTTGGGGATTCTTTTGAATTCGCTGTTGATAATAGGCTCGATCCTTCTGGACAGGAGAGTGATAAACCGGTGGAGGAGCGACAGAAGGTACAGGAACAGATGCAGCAGAGGAGGGACGATCGGGAGGTGAAAATTGTACAAATCCCAGTTGCAAATAGAGAATGGGCAGGGCAAAATAGAGCGCATCGGAACCATAGGCGGCAATTAGACCTTGGCGCGTCCGATTTAAGCTTAAATCAATGGCATATTCTCGTTTAAGATTGCGGTAGAACAATTGACTAAATGTGATCGCCACCTGATCCGGGATGCGATCGCCCATGGCCAATACACTGGGAATACCGCGTTTGAGCAAACTTTCCGCTAAACTGGTATCTCCGGTTCCTGCACTAGAACAGGAATTAAACAGGGCCATCAAAATCCCATTATTCACCAATAAACCGGCTAAATCGTCTCCATGAAGTTGTTCAGTTAAGCCACTGTGTTGATTTTTGAGATAGATTTCGCCTCCCCAGGCATTGGCTTGACTATGGCCAGAATAATGAAAGATATGATATTGTCCTTGTTCTAGGGTTCGGGTGAGTTGTTCGCGATCGGGAAAGGTGAGAATATCGAGATGGATATCTAAACCCATGCCTTCATGGTGTTGCAATTCCCCTTTTAAGCGATGCATTTCTTGATCGAGAGCTAATCCTTGTTGATCGCTGGGCGCTGAAAGCACCATCAAAATTTTTAACGGATCGACAATGGGATTGTCCTGTAACGGTCGGATTCTGGGGTTAAGATGATAGCGAGAAAAGAGAATTTCCGTATTCGTGGTGAGGGGGCGATCGCCTCCATGGAGGATTTCCCAAGGCAATTTGGCGACTAAGGGATCTTTCAAGTATAAACGCAACCGTAGGGGCTGGGTGCGATTATGGGCAATTCCTTGGGCAGTATGCCAACTTTGGGCGATCGTGCCTTGAAAGAGGGAATGGTACAAGCTTTTCCCGAAACTGACTAAATCCACCGACTCGGAGGAAATCGGAGTCGAAAACAGGGGATCGCCGATCAAATACTCCGTTAATTCTAGCCAATCGGCGATCGGCCACTCCACCTGTTCTTCCGCTAGGGGAACTCCAGGAGCGACGAATTCAGTTCGCACTAAGTAGGTTTTACGCAGGGGGAGATTTTCGCTGGCGCTTTCCCTGACATAACCGACTGGCGTGACGGACAAATGAAATTCTTGAGTCACGGCTTCACCTGCACCTTTTTCCCGATCCAGTAGACAAACTGCTGACAGATTGGCTCTGACTGTCTTTACTGGGGTTAGAGCCTTAATTCAGGGAAATTTTTAGAAGCGCAAAAACTGCTGTTGAAGCTGGAACAGTCTATGCTACTCATGGAAGGGTTAGTTTGAACGGTTTTTTAGTGCATGATGCGAATCCTATGCTTGAGTAATGGCCATGGAGAAGATGCGATCGCCACTCGCATCTTACGCCAATTCCAGACCACACCCAATCCTCCCGAATTATCGGCTCTGTCCCTGGTGGGGGAAGGTATGGCCTATCGGCACATGGATATTCCCTTAATTGGCCCAGTGAAAGCGATGCCCTCTGGGGGCTTTGTCTATATGGAAAGTCGCCAGTTAGCCAAAGATGTGAAAGCGGGAATGTTGCAGTTGATTTGGCAACAGTATGGAGCCATTCGCACCTGGGCCAAAGACGGGGGTGCAGTCTTAGCGGTTGGGGATATTGTGCCCCTCCTGTTGGCTTGGCTCAGTGGTTTACCCTATGCATTTGTGGCTACCGCTAAATCAGAATATTGGATTCAGGATGAGAACGGCCCCTTAACCGCCCGTCGTTGGTTTGGGCCGGGTTGGTCGGGTTCAGTGTATTTGCCGTGGGAGCGGTGGTTAATGGGACGCAAGCGCTGTGTGGGAGTGTTTCCTAGGGATCGGTTAACCGCCCAAACCCTGCAACAGTGGCAGCAGTTGCCGGTGTTTGATTGTGGCAATCCGATGATGGATGATGTGTTACCGATGGAGAAGGAACCGGAGGAGGAGGGCAAATCTTTAGCATTGGTTTTACTTCCCGGTTCCCGCGCTCCGGAAGCTTATGAGAATTGGCAGGTGCTGTTAACTGCGGTGGGGCAAGTGATTGGCGAACCCCAGCCGTTTAAGGGGTTGCATCGGCCAATAACGGTGTTTGGGGCGATCGCCCCCGGATTCGGCTTAGAAACCTTCGGTCAAATCCTTGAATCCTACGGCTGGCGGCGCAATGAGCCACCCGAAGGTCTCGATCTTCCCTCTCCAGAAACCCTCTGTTACACCCTTAGTAACGGCACACTCTTCTTAACCCAAAACGCCTATAGCACCTGTCTACAACAAGCCCATTTTGCCCTAGCCATGGCCGGAACCGCCACCGAGCAATTTGTCGGCCTCGGTAAACCTGCCCTCACCCTCCCCGGAAAAGGCCCCCAATTTACCCCCCAGTTTGCTCAAGTCCAAGCCCAACTCCTCGGCCCCTCTATCATGCAAGTCAAAAGTCCCCACGCCGTACCCCAAACCCTCCAAGACCTCCTACAAGACCCCGATCTCCTCCAACTCATCTATGACAATGGCCGGCGACGCATGGGCGATCCCGGTGCATCCCAAAGAATTGCCACCTGTTTCTTAGAAAAAATGGCTGCCCAGGGTAGCTAATTCTCCAGAAGTGTGCTATAGTGGTCTACAGTCAAAAATTATGGCGAGCGTAGCCAAGTGGTTAAGGCAGCGGATTGTGGTTCCGCCATTCGCGGGTTCAACTCCCGTCGTTCGCCCTCTTAAAAATTTCAGTGATAGTCATTTCGATTCAGTAGGGGAGAAACATTTTTCTCCCCTACAACTGCCTAGAGTGAAAGAAGAGGGATAGTTGGGAGAATTTAGCGATCGTCGTCGAGCTTCTCCTCTTTTGTTTCCGTGGAATAGGAAGAGGAATTTTCTGCTGCTCGTTGGGTTTGAGTGTCTCCTTTGCCATAAATTAGGCGCAAGGGAGTCAGGGAAGGAGGTGATTTTTGCGGTTCTCCGCGACGACGTTCGGAGGTGCGCTCTTCGGCGGTATTTTCGGCGATCACTTCATAGAGGATGGCTTGTTTATTTTTTTGGGAACCTTTCCGCAAGACTCGCCCTAACCGTTGAATGTATTCCCGCTTGGATGCGGTTCCAGATAGGATGATGGCAATGCGAGCATCGGGGACATCAACGCCTTCATTTAAGACATGGGAAGCGACTAGGGTTTGATATTCTCCGTGACGAAAGCGGGTGAGAATATCATGGCGTTCTTTAACGGGGGTTTGGTGGGTAATGGCGGGAATGAGGAGGGTTTGGGAAATCTGATAAACGGTGGCATTATCGGCGGTGAAAATGAGGATTTTTTCGGGATAATGTTGACTGAGGAGGTCTTGAAGAACGCGGAGTTTGCTGTCAGTGGATAGGGCGATCGCCTTTGCTTCGCGATGGGCTAACATAGCTCTACGGCCCTCAGAAGAGCGACAACTGGCACGGACAAAGAGTTGCCAGCCTTTGACAGAACCGAGGAAAATGTTAGACGATCGCAGAAATTGATTCCGTTCTTCAATTAATGCCTCATATCGGTGCTTCTCCTGTTGCGAGAGTTTCACCTTAATTTGTACCACTTCATGGTGAGCTAACGCCTTACCCGATAACTCTTGTGCCGTTTTCTGATACACGGTTTCGCCCAATAAGAAGGCTAAATCTCGGTGTCGTCCGTCTGCTCGCTCCAATGTCGCGGTTAAGCCTAATCTATAGGGAGCGATCGCATATTCAGCAATCACTCGCGTAAATTCGGTCGGTAAATGATGACACTCATCGCAGATCAGCAACCCATAGCGAGATCCCAGAGCCTCCGCATAAATCGCTGCACTGTCATAGGTAGAAATCAAAATGGGAGTGCGATCGCGAGATCCGCCCCCCAATAACCCCACCTCCACATCCGGAAACGCTGCCTGCAAATGGGCATACCATTGATGCATCAAATCTAACGTCGGCACAACAATCAACGTCGTTCGCGGCGTAATCTGCATCGCCAACTGCGCCAAATACGTCTTTCCCGCAGCCGTCGGCAGCACCACCACCCCCTGACGTTGGGCATCCCGCCAAGCTTGTAGCGCCTCCACCTGATGGGGATAGGGAGTCATTTCTAGGGCTGGGATTAATTCTACCGGATAAAATTCTTTTGCGCGATCGTCAAATACCGCCTTTTCCTCCCATAACGTTTCCAGCAACCGGCGATAATGAATAGCTAGAATACGAAACTTTTCCACCCGGTCATCCCAAGTGGCATAATCAACCCAAGTTTTTCCCCTCGGTGGAGGATGCAAAATTAATGTGCCGCGATCGTAAGTTAACTTGGGGATACGAGTCATAAAGTCACCAGTGGACAAGACAGAACCAAAGCCACATTTTTCGGTAAACTACTTCCCATACGGGTTCAGATCCAATTACTATAAACCATGCACGTTTCCTTCGATCGCCTCAAAAAATCCCTCCTCCCCCTAAGCCTTACTTTCGCCCTATCTGCTTGCCAGACTCCACCTGCTCCCATTGCCGAAACTCCCCCCCCTACTCCCTCCAGCACCCCAGTCCAGAACTTTGAAGGCGTAACCCTAACCGTTTTAACCGAAGTGGGCCCCACCATATACGAACCCCTCAACCGTCGTGCCCCCGACTTTGAGCGTCTCACAGGAGTCAACATTAACATCGTCACCGTTCCCTTTGGCCAACTCTATCAAACCATTCTCGATGACTTAAGCCAAGGGACAAAAAAATATGACCTGATTGTATTTGCGCCCCAATGGATGGTTGATTTTGCTGCTCCTGGATACTTAGAAGAATTAGATGGGCGCATCGCCAACGACCCCGCCCTAGAATGGAACGACATCGCCCCGTTTTTCCGCGAATTCAGCACCACCTACGACCGAAAAATCTACACCATTCCCCTCGATGGTGACTTCCAAATGGTCTATTACCGTTCCGACTTACTCGAACAAGAAGGACTGAATCCCCCCAAAACCTGGGATGACTACCTCAAAATTGCTCAAGCCTTCCACGGAAAAGACCTCAATGGCGATGGCGAACCCGACTATGGCTCCTGTATGTCCAAAAAACCCAATGCCCAATCTTACTGGATGTTCGGCTCCATTCTCAGTCCCTTTATCCAAAGTCAAGGCACTCGCCAAGGCATATTTTTCGATCCAGAAACCATGAAACCCTTAGTCAATAATGAAGCCTTTGCCAAAGCCTTAGAAATTTATAAACAAACCACCCAATACGCTCCTGCCAACGAACTAGAGCTAACCACCCATGAAGTTCACCCCTTATTTGCCTCTGGACGCTGTGCCCTCACCTTAGATTGGGGCGATACCGGGACAATCGTCATTAACCCAGAAATTTCCCAAGTCATCGATAAAGTTGGGGCAGATATTGCCCCCGGTTCGCGGGAAATCTTAGACCGAGAAACTGGAGCATTAGTAACCTGTGATAAAGCGACTTGTCCTTATGCGATTAATGGGGTAAATCACGCTCCCTATGCTGCCTTTGGGGGATGGTCAGGTGCAGTTAATGCTGCCAGTAATGAGCGCCGTAAAGAAGCCGCCTATGCTTTTTTATCCTATATGAGCCAACCCGCACAAGCCAATGTAGATGTTACCATTGGCGGAACCGGATTTAATCCCTATCGTTTTTCCCAATATTCTAAACAGAAATTGTGGATTGATGCGGGAATGAGTGCTGAAGCGGCCCAGAGATATTTAGGCGCGATTGGCTTAAGTTTGAGTAATGCGAATGTGGTTTTAGATTTGCGGGTTCCCTACAATAACCGCTATCAACAGGACGTTTTAGATCCGGTCTTGGGGGCATATCTCAGAGATGAAATCACCACAGAACAAGCCATACAACAAATTGAACAAGGCTGGGAAAAGATTACCGATGAAGTGGGGAGAGAAGCGCAACGAAATGCCTACAAAGCTAGTATTGGAGTACAATGATTGTTTTATTAAAGTAGGGGTAAAAAAAATTTTCCCTACTATGTTCTCAACTGAAAGACTATAGCGCAGTAGTGGACCGGCAAGCTTAAAATTGGGGGTAAGAGTGTAGGTTGGGTTGAGGAACGAAACCCAACACCCGTCTGACGAAAGTTGGGTTTCACTTCGTTCAACCCAACCTACAGTTTTAAGCTTGCCGGTCCAGTAGGGTGGGCAGTGCCCACCTTACCAATTTCTCCTAAACACATACACCTATAGTAATCTTCTATGCTGTATTTGTAAGTAGCGTTTAGTAGCATTTGGTAGCGTTCGGTGCAACTTAACAAAAACTTAAAATCCTCTCAGGAACTCTCTTCAGACTCCCGATCCTCCAAGTAGCGCTCTAGAGTGCCACGAATGTTATTTTTATGAATCTCTTCTCCAAAGACCAGAGATAACTTTTTCCACAACTGAGCGCCTACCCGCTTCAGTTGTTTGGTGTTCATTCGTCCCGAATTTGAGAGCTTCTATAGATCTCTCTGAAAAATCAGGGTGATTTTATGCGAATGGGCAGAAAATTGTGATAAATTTTAATATTAATTCGGTCTTAATTAACGTTTTATTACGTTTGCTTAATCGATTAACCCCGCCCCCACCCCACCAATCAACCCAGCACAGGGAAACCAGAAACCCGGTTTCTTCAAGAAACCGGGTTTCTTAGCACTTAGCTAAAGGTTATGGGTGGGACTCCCAAAGGGTTGCAGAACCTGCTCCTAGGTATCACCTTCCTATTGCAAATAACCCATTTCTACCAATTTGTTCCACACCTTATCTACACTTTCTGATAACTCTTCGAGATCGGTGCGGCATTCAATTTCGGGTTTGGTTGGGGGTTCATAGGGGTCAGAAATGCCGGTAAATTGCTTAATTTCTCCGGCTCTAGCACGTTTGTATAACCCCTTAACATCCCGTTCTTCACAAACGGCTAGGGGAGCATTCACAAATACTTCCACAAAATCACCAATTCTCTGGCGCACTTCTTCCCGAATCGCTCGATAGGGGGAAATGGCAGAAACTAAAACAATAACCCCATTTCGGGTTAATAAGTGGGAAACAAATCCAATGCGGCGGATATTTTCGTCTCGGTCTTCTTTGCTAAAGCCTAATCCTTTGGTAAGGTTGGTGCGGACAATATCGCCATCGAGGACTTCTAATTTCACTTCAGCAGCGCGTAATTTTTTCTCTAGGGCTTGGGTAATGGTGGTTTTACCAGCGCCACTGAGACCGGTAAACCAGATTGTAACACCACGGTGATTCATACGAACGACAAATTTTAGAGTTTAGATCTACTGTACTATTTTCTGGTCAAGTTGCGAAAGTCAGGAGCGCTACGCGCTGGTAATGGGAGGGGGCAAGGAATAGAATAATTGGTTAATCCTAAGTTCTGACACCTATTCCCTATTCCCTATTCCCTATTCCCTAGTGCATAGCACTCTTAGCGGCCGTAGGATTGGGTTAAGTGTCGCAGGCGATCGCCTAATTCATCGCTCAACATCCCTGGATCATCATAGCGCCAACGCCAGTTTCCCGCGCTCACACTGGGATCGTTCATCCGTCCCTCGTTATCTAAACTGAATAAGTCTTGTAAGGGAAGAATCGCCCAAACTGCTACAGAACTTAACGCGGTGCGAATCAACAGCCAAGAAATCTCCGTAATTTCTTCTGGGGAAGCATAACCGAGATATTGGGCTAAATGCTGTTTTTCTTTTTCCCCGGCGTTTTTCCACCAGCCCACTGACGTATCATTATCATGGGTTCCTGTGTAGACGATCGCGTTTTGGGGATAATTATGGGGCAAATAAGCATTATCTGCTCCACCGCCAAAAGCAAAGAGGAGAATTTTCATTCCCGGAAAGTTAAAATGATCCCGTAATTCTTCCACTTCCGGCGTAATAATGCCCAAGTCTTCCGCTAACACGGGCAAACTCCCCAACGCTTCCCCCAAGGTTTGGAAAAATTCAAATCCCGGAGCCTTAACCCATTCTCCATTCATGGCCGTTTCTTCTCCGGCTGGCACTTGCCAATAGGCTTCAAAGCCCCGGAAATGGTCAATTCTCACCACATCCACATATTGCAGGGTGGCTCGGAAGCGTTCAATCCACCAAGCATAATTGGTTTCTTGTAATTTATCCCAATCGTAAACCGGATTGCCCCACAATTGCCCCGTAGCACTAAAATAATCAGGAGGAACGCCAGCCATCCACGCGGGTTCTAGAGTTTGGGGATCTAACTTGAAAATTTCGGGATTTGCCCAGACATCAGAGCTATTGTGGCAGACGTAAATCGAGACATCACCAATGATTTGAATGCCCTTTTCGTTGGTGTACTGGCGCAGGTTTCGCCACTGTTCAAAAAACTTGAATTGCAGAAATTGATGGTATAGGATGGAATCAGCAAGGGCTTCTTTTTTACGAGCTAGACTCTGAGGTTCGCGACGAGCGATCGCCGGTTCCCAAAGATTCCATGCTTGTCCCCCATTTTCCTCCATCAGGGACATAAACAACACATAATCATCCAACCAACTGGCCTGTTCCTGGCAAAATTCAGTGAAGGCAGGATTTTCCTCTTTTGCTAAGTGTTCCTTAAAGGTGACATAGGCCTGTTTGAGGAACCCATACTTATGGGGAATCACTCGATCGAAATTCACCCGGTTACCTGCAATATCCTCTCCAGTCAGAGGGGTTAATTCCTCAGAATTTAATAATTCCTCTGCGGCTAATTGCTCTAAGCTAATCATCAAGGGATTACCGGCAAAAGCGCTGTAATTCATGGTGTAGGGAGAATGTTCATAACCGGTTGGCCCCAAGGGCAAAATTTGCCATATTTTTTGCCCACTGCGAGCGAGGAAATCCACAAATCGATAAGCATTCTCTCCTAAATCGCCAATTCCGAAGGAACTGGGCAAGGAGGTCGGGTGTAATAAGATGCCACTTGCGCGTTCAAAAGCCATAGTGATTACAAACTCTACAAGAGATACGGACGATCCGTCCTCTCCATAGAATAAGGCAAAATGTCCCCGGCGATCGCTCTGGCGACCTTTGGGCCCCATGGGTTGCCTTTTTATTCATCTGCTCATTTTCCTGAGCTACCCCGATTTTTTCCTTCAGGTATTAAAATGAAAAGTCAAGAACATTGGACAATAGAAGAAATGCGCCACTCCATCCTCAAAGACGATCCCCTTTGGTTTAAAGATGCCATTATTTATGAAGTTCCTGTCCGAGCCTTTGCCGATAGCAACGGAGACGGTATCGGTGATTTTGGTGGACTCAAGGACAAACTCGACTATATTCAAGAGTTAGGGGTGACTGCCCTGTGGGTACTTCCCTTTTTCCCTTCTCCCCTCAAAGATGACGGTTATGATATTGCCGATTACAATAGCGTCAATCCCATTTATGGAAACCTAGAGGACTTCAAAGAATTCTTGCGCGAGAGCCATAAACGAGGTATTCGGGTGATCATCGAATTGATCGTTAACCACACCTCTGACCAACATCCCTGGTTTCAGCGAGCTAGAAAAGCGCCTCCAGGATCGCCAGAGCGAGAGTTTTATGTATGGAACGATAACCCCAGAAAATATCAAGCTGCTCGGATTATTTTCCAAGATTTTGAACATTCTAATTGGACTTGGGATTCTGTAGCTAATGCCTATTATTGGCATCGATTTTATTCTCACCAACCGGACTTAAACTATGAAAATCCGGCGGTGCAAAAAGCGGTTTTGGAAGTGGTGGATTTTTGGCTAGAGATGGGGGTCGATGGTCTGCGCTTAGATGCGGTTCCCTATCTGTATGAAGAGGAGGGAACGAATTGCGAAAATTTACCCCAAACCCATGAATTTTTGCAAGCTCTTCGCAGCCATATGGATTCTAAATTCCCCAACCGGATGTTGCTGGCGGAAGCCAATCAATGGCCCGAAGATGCGGCTGCCTATTTTGGCCATGGCAATGAATGCCATATGAATTTCCATTTCCCCTTGATGCCTCGTCTGTTCATGGCGCTAAAAATGGAAGATAGTTTTCCGATCATCGACATCTTACAACAAACGCCCCAAATTCCCAATAATTGTCAGTGGGCGCTGTTTTTGCGAAATCATGATGAACTGACGTTAGAAATGGTGTCTGATGAAGACCGAGATTATATGTATCGGGTGTATGCTCAAGACCCGCAAGCGCGGATTAATTTGGGGATTCGTCGGCGCTTGAGTCCGTTGATGGATAACGATCGCCGCCGGATAGAATTGCTCAATAGTCTGCTCTTCTCTTTGCCAGGAACTCCCGTCCTCTATTATGGGGATGAAATTGGCATGGGCGATAACATTTATTTAGGCGATCGTAACGGAGTCCGTACCCCCATGCAGTGGAGCGCCGATCGCAACGCCGGATTTAGCCGCACCAACCCCCAACGGCTCTATGCGCCCCCCATTCTCGACCCCGAATACCACTATGAAGCGATCAACGTCGAAGCCCAACGGAGCAACACCAACGCCCTTTGGTGGTCAATGAAACGGCTGATCGCCACCCGCAAACGCTTTCAAGCCTTCGGACGTGGCAGCTTTGAATTCCTCTATCCCGATAACCGTAAAGTCTTAGCCTTTACCCGCACCTATGCCGGAGAACATATCCTGATTGTCTCTAACCTTTCCCGATTCGTGCAAACTGTCGAGCTAGATCTGACTCCCTTCCAAGGAATGAAACCCGTAGAAATCTTTGGCCGGACTGAATTTCCCACCATTGAGGACGTTCCCTATTTTCTCAGCCTCAGTCCCTACGCCTTCTACTGGTTCACCCTACAAGTCGAAGAGAGCATCACCCCCAGCCCTGTCCCCGTCACCCAACTGCCCACTTTAGATGTGCCCACGGGCCCCTGGCCCAGTGCCTTCTATCAAAATGAACCCAAAACCCGTTTTGAACTGCATCTGCCTAACTATCTAATTACCCGCTCCTGGTTTACCGGTAAATCGCGCACCATTCAATCCACACAAATTATTGACGTGATTCCCATTCCTTACCAAAACCGGGAAGCTCAGATCCTTTTCATTCAGATCAACTATACCGAAGGTGCAGCCGAAACCTATGCCTTTTCTGTGGCTTACGAAGCCATCAGCGCCGACGATCCCCCTCTCCATGGAGAGCATATGATTGCCAAAATCAACGTGCAAGAAGCGGGCGAAACGGGGATTTTATATGAAGCCAGTGCCGATCCAGACTTCCTCAACTTCATGTTAGAGGCGATCGCCAACGGTTGGGAATATCAAGGCATTGCGGGTAAAATAGTGCCCTATCTGTTTAACAGTCCGCCACAACTGAACCAAGGGACTCCATCCTTTGACCCCCACCTCCTGCGAGGCGAACATAAGCATACCTCAATTATCTACAGCGATCCCCATAGTGAAACCGACGATCATCACCTGGTTCTCAAACTCTTCCGCCAAATTGAAGAAGGGATCAACGCCGATCTAGAAATTGGAGAATTTCTCACCCGTAGAATCAGCTCAGAAATTGAACCCAATCCCAAAACCTTCTCCTTGCGATCGGGCCAAATCACTCCCTTTTATGGTTCCCTAGAATATCGTCGCCCTGGTAAATCCTCCATGACCATTGGTGTATTGCGCGACTTTATTCCTGACATCCGGGACGGTTGGTCATACACCCTGGACAATTTGCGCGGTTATTTCGAGCAAGTGATGGCGACTTCCACCGAGATCGCCGATCTTCCCTTACCTACCCTCAAAGACTTCACCCTAGATGTGACCTCCAAACCCAGCGACCTAGACCCAGAGAGCAATGATCCCATTGCTGAGATTCCCGAAGTCGTTTACTCCCTCATTGGGTCTTACTTGGGTTCGGCTGAGAGTCTGGGACAATATATGGCCGAATTTCATTTAGCTCTAGCCTCCGATAGCGAAAATCGCCACTTTGCCCCAGAACCTTTTTCATCCTTCTACCAACGGTCGATTTACCAATACATGCGGAATCTGAGCGGTAAAACCCTCCTGTTTTTGCAAAAGCGTCTCAACCGACTACCGGAAGACTGGCAACCGATCGCGATGGACTTAATTAATCGCAAAGACCAATTATTAAAGCGTTTTAGCTCTGTCATCGATTTGAAAATCACCGCCCTGAGAACCCGTTGTCATGGAGATTATCACTTAGAGCAAGTTCTCTATACCGGTAAAGAATTTGTGATTACCAACTTTGAAGGAGAAACCAACCGACCCCTAAGCGAACGACGCATGAAGCGATCGCCCCTGCGGGACGTGGCCGGAATGCTCCAATCCTTCCACTATGCCGCCAGCGTCGCCCTGCAACAAGAAGTCGATAATGGCATGATTGACCCCGAAAACTTGGCTGAAATGGAGCAATGGGCAGACTTTTGGTGTAGTTGGGTGAACCTGGTATTTGTGAAAGCCTATCTGCAAACCGCCAGTCAAGGCAACTTCCTGCCCGATACTCCCAGGGAAACTCAAGTGCTACTCGACGCTTACATCCTGGAAAAATCAGTCTACGCCATTTCCTACGAACTCACCCGTCGTCCCACTTGGGTGAAAATTCCCCTATCCCGTACCTTAAAACTCTTGCAAGTTGACGATATGTCCTATCTCATTCCTCTGTTGCACTCCCGTAGCGCTTTGCCCGGTAATGGGTAATAGGTAATGGGTACACAGCTTGTCGGGTGGCTAGAGTGTGCTTGTACAATTTGAATGATGTCACTCATGCTCCTGCCCACCCGACCCCATACTCCTGAGTTCTTGTCTGTGTCAATGTTGCTCATCGTGATCTATCAATACAAGATTTGCTGACGAGATAAGTCCCCAAGGGTGCGTAAAGCGGGGGGCAATTGCGATCGCAAATGTATAGGGTCTGGGGGATAGGTGACTCCTCCCCAATGTTGGGCTAATGTGCCCAGTAATTCGTCTTGCTGGAGACGAAACCCTTCAATGTCCCAGCCTTGGTTCATGATACTAAACCAGACTAAACCCCGATCGCGGGTAAAGATTACGCCCGCTAAAGCGCTCACGGTTGATAATGTGCCAGTTTTAACGATGCTATATTGAGGAGGCTGGCGATCTTGAAGGGTTCCCCCATCATACCCAACCACCGGAAAAATATCTGCAATACTGAGATGGTAAAACTGTAAATACCGTTGAATGGCCATCAATAATAGGACGGAAGCACGGGGAGACATGCGATTGTCTTGACCTAATCCCGATCCATTAATCAGGTGTAGCTCGGCTGCGGGAATACCGGCAAACGTGCCGGCCATTTCTTCCACTCGATCGCCTCCTCCTAGGGATTGGGCAATAATCTCCGATAACCGATTGTGACTATAAACATTCATCCGTCTGAGAATCTCGACAAGGGCCAGAGACCGATGATCTAACACTGGGGTCAAAGGTTGGGAGGGAGCTTGGGAGCGAATGGAACCGGCGATCGCCACTTGGGGACGCGGTAAATCATGGGGTAAACTACCATAGTGATTGTCTAGGTGACGATCCCAGAGATCGGCGTTGATGCTGCGATAAAACAGTGCCCCCACTGTTGCCGGATCAGTTTTATAGTTCATCCACATCGGGCCCGTAATAATTAAATCGCCGGTAACTTGCCTAATTCCTAAGTCATTAAGCTGCTGACCGATGGCGATCGCCTCTTGCCACACCAACAGAGGATCACCTCCCCCGACGATCACTAAATCTCCTTCCACTACACCCTCTTTGATTTCACCGGCGATCGCCACTTGGGTTGTAAACTGATGATAGGGGCCCCACTCTTTCAAAGCTGCTAAGGTTGTTGCCACCTTGGTTAAGGACGCACCAGAAAATAACGCTTTGCCCTGATGGTTAAATAAAATCTCTTCTCCCGATTGTAACCATACACCGTGAGCGCTTTGACCGAAGCTTTTTTGACTCCAACTTTCGAGATACGGGTCAATCTGGTTAGCCATATCAACCCCTCGATCGGAGTACAGAACCCATCGAGAGGTATTTTGTTGCCAAGTCACTGGGATTTGCAAAACTTGCTCGAATCCCGCTCGATCTAACCATAAGGCTAGGGGAATTGCACTTAACCACTCCAACACGATCGATCTCCAGTCGCGGAAAACACTCTAAGGTTTACTACGGTTGAAGATACACCCAGGCTCTCCCATCGCAAGTTGCCTCCATGATTTATCATAAATCTTATGGAAATGTAACTTAAGATAACATTGTTATGCCCTCAACCGCAGATTTTTTACAGGCTTCTGAGTGGTTTGCGATCGCCACCGGAGTCACGATTGCCTTTACCGTCCTTTGCTTTGTCTTTAAGTGGGGGTTTCGCTTCCGCTTTTTTGGCATCAGTTCGTTTATGGTAGTCTTAACCGTCAGCGTATTTTCCTTGAGCTTAGTTCCCTTTTCCCAAACAGTCATTCCTGGATCGGTGCGTTATTCTCTGGTGTTCGATAATGGAGCAACCCATACTGTGATTGCCGTACCGCCCCAAATTACGGAATCGGAATTAGAAGCAACCCTCAAGCAAGCAGCCATCAACCTCTTTTCCTATGGGCGATCGGCAACCGATAGCGATCGCCTAACCGTACTGGCACGCACCCTTGTCCATCCCGACTCCAAAGTATCAGAGGCAATCTATTTAGGGAAAGCAGAACAATTGATTTATCAGGGAGACGAGCAAAAAATTACGGTGGAGATTGACCAACAAAAACTAAAACAACTTCAGACTTTAACCCCTTCTTAGGAGATGTATCCTTAAACTCTTCCCCGCCCTAGAAGGACGGGGATTCAGCTCTATCTTTTTGATCAATTGTATATTGGTATATTCACAGAAAAAGCGATAGAGAGGGGATTTAACTTTGTCCAGGAATCGTAATATCGATCGCCGTCACCTGACCATCCCCACTTAACGCACTCAAAGGCGGATCGATCTGCTCTTGATTACCAACCACTAAAGTTACCATCTCTTCGGGTTTCAGATACTCCTGAGCCACCCGTTGCACATCCTCGATAGTGGTTGCTTCCACCCCCCGTTGATATTGGAAAATAAAATCTTCAGGATAGCCATAATAGGAATAGCGCATGAGGCGAGAAAGGGTTTGGGAGGGTTTTTGGAAATTAAACACAAAAGAATTGAGTACCCCATCCTTAGCGGCGGTTAATTCTTGAGCAGTAATTGGCTTTTGGATGATGCGATCCAACTCTCCACGCAGCGCTTCAATAAAGGGAACTGTCGCTTCTGAACGAGTCGAACCCCCAGCAATTAACATCCCTGGATAGTCATAACGAGGACTCCAAAACCCATAGACCGCATAAGCTAACCCTTGGCGCGATCGCACCTGATTAAACAAACGTCCCCCCAACCCATTCAAAACCTCGTTCATCACCGATAGAGCAAAATAGTCCGGATTATCCAACTGTCCCCCCAAATGGCCCATCAGTACATTACTCTGGGTCAGTTGGGGTTGATCGACCACAAAAATCCCCTCGGTCAGGCTCTGGGAAACCTGGGGTAGGGGAGGACGCTTAAAATTAGGATTCGGTTGCCAATCTCCAAATGTCGCTTCTAACTTTTCTCGCATCTGGGCCGGATCGAAATCGCCCACCAAACCCAACATCATATTATTGGGGACAAAATACTGTTGATAGAAGTCAATTAAATCCTGCCGTTTAATCGCCTCTAACGTCTCATATTCCACAGTTCGCGCATAGGGACTGTTTGCCCCATAAATCAACTTCTGAAATTCTCGACTCGCGATCGCATCCGGGCTATCATTACGACGGGCAATACTCCCTTGAACTTGGGTTTTGGCTAACTCCAGTTGCTGCTCATCAAAGGCCGGTTGACGCAAGACTTGGGCAAACAGGCGCAACACCTCATCTGTATCCGGCGTGAGAGCGCTAAACTGGGCAGTAGCCGCCGAAGTCCCAATGGAGGTTTCAATGGAAGCGGCTCGATCTTCGAGCGATCGATTCAGTTCATCCGGGGTATAGGTTTGGGTTCCTCCGCTACGCATCACGGTTCCGACTAACCCGGCTAACCCCACTTTTTCCTGGGGTTCCTGGCGATCGCCCGTATGAAACATCGCCCTTCCCGTCACCAAGGGCAGATCCCGGTCTTCCATCAAAAAGACCTCAATCCCATTGTCCATCGTAAACTGGGTATACTCTGGAACCGTCACCTCCGGAAGCGGAGGAAAGGTTAACTCGTCATAGGGTTTGGCCTGAGCAGCAACCGCCGATTCATGCCATTGAATCGTTAGGGCTAAACTGAGTACCATTAAAGCCAGCCACAGCCCCCGAACCATCTTTTTGATCACTCGTCTTACTTGCATCATGTTTTGTTAGGTAATGGGTAATAGGGAATAGGTTTTAATTGCTCGCCGTTAACAAGCGCCCGATCGTGCGATTTTCTGGGGTAAACGTCCCCTGGGCTACGCGCTGAATATCTTCGGAAGTGACGGCTTCAATGGCTTCAATTTCCCCAAATAAATTGCGCCACGATCCCGTTGTGGCTTCGTACTTGGCTAATAAACTGGCTAAACCGGAATTCGAGTCGAGCGTGCCGAGTAAACTGGCTTTAGCTTGAGTTTTCACCCGGTCTAATTCTTCTTGGCTTACCGGTTCAGTTTTCATGCGTTCAATTTCCGCACCTAAAGCTTCCGCTACCTCATCCACCGTATGCCCTGGAGCCGTTAAACTGTAAAACAGCATTAAATTGGGGTATTTATCGCCAGGGAAGCCACTAAACCCGGCCGCAGAGAGGGAAACCTGTTGTTCTTCGACTAAGGATTTGTACAAGCGAGCGGTGCGTCCATCACTGAGAATTGACCCCATCAGATCGTAGACTGCATGATCGGGGTGATTGCCGGCCGGACGGTGATACCCTTCGAGATACATGGGTTGGGTGGGTAATTCTAGGTTAACTTCTCGCGTTTCGGTTTGCGGAGGTTCTGCGGGGGGATTAACCTTGGGGGTGGGGCGTTCACGAAAGCGACCAAAATAGGTTTGAGCTAGGGTTTTGACTTCGGAGGTCTCCACATCCCCAACGATCGCCACAATTAGATTATGGGGGACATAATAGGTCTCGAAGAAATCCCTCACATCTTGCCGTTTCAAGTTGCGTAAGTCTTCCTCATAGCCAATAACGGGTTGGCGATAGGGATGGACTTTGAAGGCTGCATCTTGGAAGGCTTCAATCATCTTACCAATGGGGGAATTATCGGTACGCATCCGTCGCTCTTCGAGGATGACTTCTTTTTCTTGGTAAAATTCCCGAAACACCGGGTCAAGGAAGCGTTCTGACTCTAGGGACATCCACAACTCTAGTTTATTGGATGGAAGGCTAAAAAAGTAACGGGTGGCATCCGTGGAGGTTGTGGCATTGAGTCCCACTCCTCCGAAGCGTTCGACGATTTGACCAAATTCGTTTTGTTTGATGTATTGGGACGCTTTTTGATTAACTCGATCGAATTCGGCTTGGAGTTCTTGGACTTTTTCCGTATTTCCGTTGGCTTTAGCGGCTTGAATTTGATCGAAGAGGCGATCGAGTTCATCCATTAAGGGTTTTTCGGCTTCATAGTCCGTTGTGCCAATATCTGTAGTTCCCTTAAAGGCTAAATGTTCTAAGTAATGGGCTACACCCGTTTTCCCTAGGGGTTCATTGGCTCCGCCAACATCCGCATAGAGCATGAAGGAGACGACTGGGGCTTGATGGCGTTCTAGGACAATAAATTTGATTCCATTTTGGAGAGTAAATGTTTTTACTTCTTTTTCAACCTTATCTAGATAGGGTTGAATGGAAAACTCCCTAGAGTTTTGGCTCATTAAGGCGATCGCCGGTTTTGTACCGAGAAAGCCAATGCAAAGTAGTAAACTCAGCAGAATTGCTGCTAGTTGCTTGAAATGGAAGGATGTCAACCTGCTCACATCAGTTAACCGAATTTTGTTCATAAGGATTGAGACTATAGACTCACATAAAATGGATAGAATTAAGACTTCACTTTACCAAAGCGGCGATCGCGCTTTTGGAACTCCCACAGCGCTCGGTGCATCTCCGCTCGGTCAAAATCCGGCCAGAGGGTATCTGTAATATAAATCTCCGCATAGGCCAACTGCCACAATAGGAAATTACTAATCCGCATTTCTCCACTGGTGCGAATCAATAAATCAGGATTGCCCACATTAACCGTATATAAATATTGCTCAAACAAGGCTTGGTCAATATCTTCAGGATTTAAATCCCCTTGTTTCACTTGAGTCGCTAGAGCTTGACAAGCCTGCAAAATTTCCTGCCGTCCTCCATAATTGGTCGCCACCGTAAATCTCATACCTTGATTCTTACAAGTTGCTCCTACGGACTTCTGAATCTGGTTTTGTAAAGATTGAGGCAGTTCATCTAACTTGCCCACTAACTCTAAGCGAACATCCCGTTTCATCATTTCTGGTAACTGACGGCGCAAAAACTGCTCAATCACCATCATAATCAACTTCACTTCTTGGGGAGGACGTTTCCAATTTTCGGTCGAAAAAGCATAAACGGTGAGCGCTCTAATATTCCAATCATCGCAACAGCACACCAATTCTACCAAGGCATCTGCACCACGGGGATGTCCCATAATCCTGGGCATTCCTCGCCTCTGGGCCCATCGACCATTACCATCCATAATTACTGCAACATGACGAGGAAGCTTTTGGGGATCGAGGTCACTAGGGAGAGTCTTCAAAGTATTGTCAATAATTTGCTTTGCAGTCATTTTTTCTTGTCAGAATCAGAAGAAGGTAAACGGAGTAGGCGTGCAACCATGGCTGCGCCTTGAGAGTTGATTTGGCGGCCCAAATTTCGCAAATCGGGGGCGACAGCCTCCCGTTCTACTGATTGAGAGAATTTGGCTTCCAAGAGTTCCTTTAGTTTACTGCTGGTTAAGGGACGATTCAGGAGACCCCTTTCCGCCAGAGAGATAGAACCCGTTTCCTCAGAAACAACCACACACAGACAGTTTTCTACTCGGTCAGTAATGCCCATGGCGGCTCGGTGACGAGTGCCCAGCTTACGGGAGGCGGTGCGATCGGATAGAGGTAAAATTACTCCGGCAGCGATAATACGAGACATGCGAATCCAAACGGCTCCATCATGTAACAGGGTACTGGTTTGGAAAATAGTTTGTAACAACTCCTTGGAGACTTCTGCATTTAACCTTACACCAGGAACAGAAAAATCGCGTTCATCAATGGGCCCGGTAGTTTCTAAAATCAGCAGCGCCCCTGTCCGATTTTGAGATAGGTCTTTAACTGCATCAACAATTTCATCAATCACACTCTCAGCTTTTGGGGGAGGTTCTGATGGGGGGAGGAACAAATCAACGATTTGTCCTTGGCCCAATTGTTCTAGAAATCGACGAAACTCGGACTGCAAAATTACAGCCATGGCGACAGCAGAACCAATCACTAATTTGTTTAACACAAAGCTGAGTAGGGTTAAGTTGATGATGGTACTGATGGCGGTGGCCAACATTAGAAGGATGAATCCTCGCACCATCCACAAGGTTCGACGTTCACCAATAATCATCAAGACCATGTAGGTCAACATCAAAACCAAGATGAAGTCAACCGTATGCAGCAGGTTTTTTTGAGTATCAGTTAAATTGGATAACCATTGGGTTAAAAGATCTCCCATAGCTAGGCAAGAGGCAAGAGGCAATAGGCAATAGGCAATAGGCAATAGGCAATAGGGAATTAGGATAAAAATCCCCTATGCCCCTATCTCCTGTGGTTGTTAAGAAATGGATTTGAGGCGATCGGGAAGGCGATCGCAGCTCACCAAGTCTTGATAGGTTTCCCGCTCAATAATCACTTGCCCTTGCCCATTGCTCACTAAGATAGCGGCTGGTCGGGTGACGCGGTTATAGTTGGAAGCCATACTATAGTTGTAGGCTCCCGTGGCTAAAATGGCGATCGCTTCTCCGGGTTGCAGGGGCGGGAATTGGGCCTGTTGAATGAGAATATCACCCGATTCGCAGTGCTTACCCGCTAGGGTTACGGTTTCCGTACAGGCTTGTCCCATGCGATCGACGGCAACAGCCCGATAGAGGGCTTGATAGGTGATGGGGCGAGCATTGTCTGACATGCCCCCATCTACGGCGATATAGGTTCGCATATTAGGAATGGCCTTACGGGAACCGACGGTGTAAGCGGTGATACAGGACGACCCCACTAAGGAACGACCGGGTTCACAGATGATATGGGGGGGCGTAATTTGGGCGCGATCGCAGGCGGTTACCATGGCTGTACACACTTGTTTAACCCAAGCTTCAATGGAGGGCGGATCGTCGTCTTCAGTATAGCGAATGCCTAAACCTCCACCCACATTTAATACTGAGGGAGATAAGCCAATTTCCTTCGCTTTCAGGAACCATTGCACCATCACAGCCGGGAGATCCTGATGGGGTTCGAGTTCAAAAATTTGCGAGCCAATATGGGCGTGGAATCCTTGGAAATCTAAGCTCTTTTCTTGGGCAATCCCTTCTAAAACGGCTTCAATTTGATTGGGATCGAAGCCAAATTTACTGTCAATATGTCCCGTGCGAATATATTCATGGGTGTGACATTCGATGCCAGGAGTCATGCGAATCAGGATAGGAACGGTTTGGCCGCGATCGCGACTGAGCTGGGCTAGGGTTTTCAGTTCTAGCCAGTTATCCACCACCACATGAGAGCCGACTTCTAGAGCTTCTGTCAGTTCAGTAGCCGATTTATTATTGCCATGGAAGTAAATCCGATCGGCTTGAACTCCCGCTTGTAGAGCCGTGTAAAGTTCTCCACCCGAAGCCACATCAATACCTAACCCTTCCGAGGCGGCGATCGCACAAATGGCTAAACAATTCCACGCTTTCGAGGCATAGATAACTGTGGCTTCTCCCGGATAGTAGCGCTTAAAGGCTTCTCGATATTGGCGACAGGCAGCGCGTAAACCCTCTTCATCGAGGATATAGAGGGGAGAGCCATAGGTTTTCACTAATTCAGAAACCGCTACACCCCCAATGGTTAATTGATCGGTGCTATTGACTTGAGCCGTTAGGGGCAGTAACTGTTGATTGGGCGATCTTTCACCCACAGGCTCTTCGACGGAGGAAAGATAATCTGTGCCACGGGGTGGAGTAATACGGGAGGGTGTCGATACCATAATCTCAGGAAAGCGAGTTCGTCATTCATTGTTCATTCGTTCTATACTCTATTGTCCATGGTGAACTGCAAATCACCAATAGTTATCTGTTAATCGGCTCAATACTCCTCTATGAACTCATCTATGACTGTGCCTTTTATTCTCCATGCGATCGCCCCAGAACACCTAAACGCTGTGGTTACCCTCGATCGCCTCTGTTTTGGCCAGTTATGGACTTTGGACGCTTACCAACGGGAACTCGATAGCCCAAACAGTGAATTATTAGGCATCAGTTGGGGTGAGGAGTTAATCGGATTCGGCTGTTATTGGGCGATCGTCGAAGAAGCCCATCTCACCATCTTAGCCATTCATCCCCACTATCAACATCAAGGCTTAGGGCAATCTCTCCTCTGTGCCTTATTAGACTCTGCCCGCCAACGGGGACTCGAACGAGCCACCCTAGAAGTCAAAGCCTCCAACCACCGCGCCCTAGGACTCTATCAAAAATTCGGCTTTCTCACCGCCGGACGGCGACGTAATTATTATCAAGAAACCGGCGAAGATGCCCTCGTCCTATGGCTCAAGGATCTACAATCTCCCCAATTTCCAGAACACTTAAGCCAGTGGCAACAGCAAGCCCAATCTAAATCCTTAACCCAGAACAACTACCAGAACAAGTATGAGACAATCTAGAGCGAACTCGATCCAAAACACTCAACCATGACGACCCTCACCAACGTACTGGAAACGCCCCAAGAATGGGATCTTTCCGACCTCTATCAAGGACTCGATGATCCGAAAATTCAGCAAGATCTCGACTATCTCCAACAGCAAGCCACCACCTTTCGCCAAACCTATCGCGGCCAAATTTCCCAACTCTCCCCAGAGCAAATCCTTAACGGTTTACAACAACTCGAAACCCTCTTTCAGTCCTGTGGATACCTTTGGGCCTATCCCAGCCTAGTCTTTGCTGCCGACACCCGCAACAGCGCCGCCAAGCAACTCCTCGACCGGGTAATGGAAGCCGTCACCACCCTAGAAAATGAAGTCCTCTTCTTTGATTTAGAACTCAAAAACTTATCTGAATCCCAACTCGAACATCTGCAAAACGATCCCCTCTTAGCCTCCTATCGCTATTACCTGCAACAAATTGCCCAATTTCGCCCCTACGCCCTTTCTGAAGAAGTTGAACAAACCCGAAATCAGGATAATTTAACCGGCCGTAGTGCTTTTATTCAACTGCGCTCTTTGCACCTAGGGGAACAACAGTATACCCCAGTCACCACCCCAGAGGGAAAAACGGCCGAAACCGAAGCCGATCTTTCGGCCCTCCGTTTACATCCTTCCCCAGACATTCGCTATCAATCTTACATCTCCCTACGGGAAGTCATGCAGCAGCATAACTTGCTCTATGGCTATATTCTCAACAGTGTTGCCCAAGATCATAAGCTCGAAAATAAAATGCGGGGCCATGACTCGACCCTCAGTAAACAGCTTTTAGAAGATCGAGTGTCTCGGCCCGTGTTTGATGCGATTATGACCGGTATGGGCGATCGCTACGATCTCTTTCAACGCTATTATCATCTCAAGGCTAAAACCCTAGGCGAACCCATCCGCAGTTGCGATATTTATGCCCCTTGGACACAAGATCCTAGCCCCTCTTTACCCTATAACTTAGGAGTCGAAACCCTCTTAAACGCCCTAGAGCAATTTGATATTAACTATGCTCGCCGCGCCGAAGAATTTTTCCTCAACAATTGGGTCGATGCCAAAGTCAGACCCGGAAAACAGGGCGGTGCATTTTGTGCCTATAACCATGGCAAACATAGTTATTTATTGCTCTCCTATACCGAGGATTATGATTCCCTGTTTACCTTAGCCCATGAAATGGGCCATGGTTTACATTTTGCCTGGATTGATGACCACCAGAGTTATTTTAACAGCAATCCTCCTATGGTCATGGCTGAGGTCGCTTCTACGTTTAACGAATTGTTGTTATTAGATTTTCTGTTGGCCTCTTCTGATCCGGCCTTAAAGCTGTCTATTTTAACCGGACAACTTGAAGATCAATTAAGCTTACTGTTTCGCCAGAGTACCATTAGTCGCCTAGAATTACTCATCCATGAGCGAGCCACAGAAGGCAGTTTTGACCACCATTTTGTCAATCAGAAGTGGATGGAGTTGTATGAACAGCTTTGCGGAGATGCGATTACCCTATTGCCGGAACATCAATATGATTGGGCAAGGATTGGTCATATTTTCTTTAAACCGTTCTATTGCTATCAATATACTGCTTCCCATATTGTTAGCTTGGCCTGTTATCAGCAATATCGAGAACTGGGTAAGGAATTTGTCCCTGGATATTTAGAATTGTTATCCACAGGGGGAAGTGTGGATCAGGTTGAGGCTCTAAAACAGTATGTTGGCGTTGATTTAACCGATCCAGCAACGATTCATCTGGCTCTGGAGTATGTTCAAGGGTTGATCGATCGCTTGGAGGAAACCTTAAGCATTCATAAATCTTGAACCATTACCGCCCTTAGCGCAACTAGCCAGAGGCCGTGCCAAACCAGTACCATGCTGGCTCTTGCCAGGGAATTTCCATTAAGGTACAAAACTGCCGAATTTTTGTTGGCCAAGAGGATGAAACCTCAAAATCAAGAGGACTAGCTTTGCCCATCGAACCCATGGTGACCGACTCGCGCACGTAGATATAAACAGGGCCCGGAGGTTGCCCCTCATCACAGCGCACACCTATCCCCACGTCATGGATCTGGAGATCCGGTTGATGTGGGGATGCTTCTAATCGTCGTTGAAACCGCTCTACAAAGCCTTCTCCAGGAATCACATCCGAGCCAGCTTGCCAAACCTCAGACTCTGATTGAGCGGTATTGACCACAAACCCATAAAAAACTAACGCATCAAAATCAAATCCCATACCCTATGCCCTCATGACGATACCCAACGGGTGGCAACGTGCCAACCCGGTTCCTGCCAGGGAATCTGATGAGCGGCACAAAAGGCAGCCAGACGCTCTACCCAATCTGGTTGTATTGCAGGGTGTCCCAACCGCTCGATCGCATTACCCAAAGGAGGCTGATTCCTCCAAGGTAATTGACATTCAGCCGCCACTACCGTGACATAGAAAAAACGGATATTTGCAGGTTTACCATAGAAATCCACCTTACACCCCTGTGCGTCCACTTGACCCACCAAAGACTCATCAACCGGAGGCCGATCCGGCTGATGGGGAAAATCAAAACCCCAGAAAAGAATGGCTAAGTCCTGGGGAGCGGGTGAGGAGGTCAAGAAATCGGGTAACTGTCCATCGACTTGCAAAGCCTGTAGACGCTCAAGGGTAATCCCGCGATCGCGGCGTTGGGCAGCATCTTCCGGTTTAATATTTAATTCCTGCCAACCGGCTGCTTCTGCGGGACTGATACCATACTGTTGCCATACTCGGATATTGTTGATATCAAACCCTTGCTCTATCCACTGCCCAATTTCAGCCAGGGAGAGTCTTTTGAGGTGAGCTTGAGTTAATTGTTTTGCCGTGTAGCCCCGATCGCACAGTTGGCGGGCCATCACTGCATCCGGCTCCTGAAACTGCTGCCAGGGGGCAGTAGACCGAGGATCAAAGCCCTGTTCGACCCAGGCTAGGATCTGCTCAGGCTTTACTGGCCATTGTTTTAAGTCTTCTGGCTCAATGCCCAGATCTAAGAGTCGGCGGGCGATCGCCGGATCTTGAGTCCCGTTCCGACCTCGTTGCCACGCTCTCACCTCGTGGGGAGCAAACCCCGCCTGATGCCAACCGAGAGCCACATCCGGTTTCAGTTGGGCTGTTCCTTTCCAGGGCAAAGCCTCTTCAAGCGTAAACCCCAACTCTTGCCATCGGGGTTCGATACCATGGGGATAAATTGAGAAAAAGCGCAGGTTGCTATACTCAGGAAAATCACTCAGATTGCGAATTTCTTGCGGATCGTAAGTTTGCCCATACACCTCACCCGGTTGAGGTTCCATAAAGAAACCGAGAATGGTATCGGAGTGAGCCTCAATTACCAAGTAATCCTGTATCCACTTGTTGACGTGGTGATTGTAGTAAGAATAGGGTTTTAAATTAAAACGTCCAGTCATACTCTCTCGCTTAATTCTTCAGTTTTTAATGGGTTGACGAAATATATAGCAAACCTAAATGAGTTATGTAATGGCTGCCCCTCATCCCCCTACCCCCTTCTCCCGCGGGAGAAGGGGGAAAAGTCCCTCTCCCATGGGAGAGGGATATAGGGAGAGGGCATTTCCAGTGACACAACTCATTTAGACTAGCTATATACCCCTCTTCTATCACTTTCGGAAAAAGGGGGGTGAAACCCTGATTCTTTCGCTTCGCGATAAAACTCCGTTTTCGGCTGTCGCCGACATGAAACGCTTCGCGATCGCGGGCTGTAATGGCGGAAATTCGTCAGAATTTCCCAGTTTAACAGAAGAGGGGTAACTGAGATTAATCTGGACGAACTGAGCAATTTTCTCGACCATAATTCACTTCTTTATTTCCCTGGGGATTCATCCACACGCACCAAACACCATCGGCTTTATGAATGCGCCAGCGATGCATGACTTCGGCATAGAGGGTGAAGATCAATAATAACCCGATACAACTAAACCCAATGGTAATTAAAATTCGGTCTTTATCCATGATTTGTTAACAATTATTGTTTTTTCTATAGGCAGCTAATCGTTTTTTATGGGCAGATTTTAAGAGTTTGAGGCGATAGGGGTCAATGTCTTTGCGCCACCGGACTTGAGAGCCTCTAATTTCTACGCCATGTTTTTCTAAACATTTCAACCATCCGCGACGGGTTTGGATCGCTTTCCAATCCTCGAAAAGTCCCCATTTTTCTTCTTGTAAGCTCAGTTTCTGGAATTGGGAAAACTGGGGATAGGTGCAATCGATGAATTGTTCTTTGCGGTGTAAAATTGGGGGATTGGGATGATCGTCATAGTTTTCATAATAGACTGCTAAATCGCGTAAGTCAATTTGCAGGATGGTTTTTAAGAGGGGGTGGGGAGTTTGGTCAAAATCGGGATAAAAGAGATAGGAAATTTTGGGAAGGTTGAGGTGAAATTTAATCAGGGTGGCTCCTTCGAGTCGGCCGATGGTGCGGTTGGCACAGCCTTCGTAGAGCCGCAAACGGGGATCGAGGGAGTCGAGATAATGAGCGTGAACGGTAAAGGATTTGGGGGTGAATTTGCCGACGGGGGAGTTTTGGGAGCAGCGAGCAATAAAGTCTAAATCCCCTAAACTCAAGAGCATTTGATCGGCTAAAATACAGGCGCTTTTATAACTGCCAAATAAGCTTTGAATGTCTTGGCGGATGATGGGGGAGAGGTGGCGAAATTGGGGGCGATCGCTAAAATGAGACAGTGCGAGATAGACCAGGAAATCCTGACGGCGAGAGGTAGCGATTTTTTCCCATTCGTCTTCTTCGGTGACTTGCAGAACGAGTTTGAAGGCGCGGCGAAATGTGCCGAACTCTTCTAGAATGGGGTCTTCTTGGGCTAATTCTCCCCGTTTCGGTAAGCGTCCGCGCTCGGTAAAAAATACCATCAGGGGAGTGAGTAATTCCTGATAGTCTTCAAAGCGCCGCACTTCGATGCG
This sequence comes from Roseofilum capinflatum BLCC-M114, assembly GCF_030068505.1. Lineage (NCBI taxonomy): Bacteria > Bacillati > Cyanobacteriota > Cyanophyceae > Desertifilales > Desertifilaceae > Roseofilum > Roseofilum capinflatum. Next base: position 198,154 of record NZ_JAQOSO010000055.1, on the reverse strand, counting down.
GATGCGAGGAGTAGAGAGACGGGAATGGAAGCGGGAGGCGCGGAAAATCTCGGCTTGGGTGCGATCGCGAAATACGAAGTAAATCCCCAAATCTACAGGCACAGCATCCACCTCTAAGACCTGATCAATATAGGTTTTCAGCTCTTCCTGCTCGTAGTATTTCTGGAACGTATTGCGCTGGGTAATGACTCCATCGGCATAGGCCATGAGGCGATCGCTTGCTGCACTAATCAACACCTGAGCCGACACCACCAACACCTTTTGGGTTAACTCCCATGCTTTTACCAGTGCTTCCCGACGTTCTCCCTGGTCTTCAATCACATTAATCACATAGCCCAAATTGACAATATCAGCCTCATGAAGGGGCGTATCCGGGCGATAATAAGGGTCCCATCCACTACTGCTATATCCCTTGCGGGCGACTTGTTTAATATCTTCTCCATAGCCACAACCATAGTCAAAAAACGTGGTTTCTGGGGTAAATAATTCCGCCTCCAGAGCCAACCGCATAGGCCGGGATAACTCCTTGCGTACCATGGCCGCTTTATAGCTTTCAATGACCGGTGCATAGGTCGTATTTACGGTGTGTTCCATGGCGACCACCCGATGATCTTCTATCCTGACCCGATGCACCGATAACCACTTTTGCCAATGCTTCAATGTGCCAATGGAAAACCCGCTTCGCTTATTTAAGAGTCCCCATTCTTCTTCCTGTCGGGTTAACTGGGCAAACTTTTCATAGTGGGGATAGTGGAGCGTAACAAAGGTTTCCTTGCGATGCAGAATCGGGGGATTTTCGCTGTTGCGGTAGTCCCGATAAACCGCTTTTTCTTGGGTAAAGTCTACCTGTAAACTGGCGTGCAGCCGGGGATGGGGGTCGGGGTCAAAATCGGGATAATACAGATAGGAAATCTTGGCTTGATCCAGGTGAAATTTAATTAATGTTGGCGGTTCCATGTCTCCCGCAATTTGACGACCCAGGGTTTCGTACTCTTGCAGTTGAGCATCAAGAGCATCTAGAGCCGTAACATGAACATAGAGGGCATTAGGTAGGCGTTTGCCGATCGCACTCTGTTGGCAGAGGCTTACCATGTCAGCATGAGAGACCATCGCTTGGGAGAGAGAACAGGTTTTTTCCTAGTGTACCTGGATTTGAAAACGGTAGAAGTTCCTGAATTGAGGTCACAGGGTCAGTAGTCATTGAACTGAATGGAGGTACTACAGATGACTGAGAAGCCATGCGCTCCTAGTCATCGGTTACAATTGATGCAATCCAGGATAAGGAAAGGAAGATGGCTGATGAAATGGCTCAATATCATTCCCAGGTAGATGGGGAAATTAAGGGGTTGTCTATTGGTACGGGCAACGTTATCTACAATTATTTCTACAGCCCTCCCAAAGCAAGCACAAATGAGGACGTTACCGAAACCGATAGCCTTCGTTGTCCCTATCGAGGATTATTTCACTTTAGCCCCAAGGATGCCGAATACTTTTTTGGCCGAGATGACTTTATCGAAGACCTCTATCAAGCCACTCAAACTCGCAATTTTATTCCCGTTTTGGGAGCGTCGGGGAGCGGCAAGTCTTCCGTGGTGTTTGCGGGGTTAGTGCCGAAATTACAGGCGGAAGGCTCTTGGCAGTTTACTTATTTTCGCCCTGGTGTGATTCGCAAACAAGATAAACAGGAGATTGCCGATCCCTTTTATGCTCTGGCTACAGCTCTGGTTCCTCTGTATACGCCTGATTTGAATAAAACAGAACAACTGGCTCAGGGCAATACTTTGGCCGGTCTTCTCCGCAGTGGGGAGGTGTTGCTCTCGGATGTTATTGCGACCATTCAAGACAATTATCCTGGCGATCGCCTCCTGTTAATTGCCGACCAATTTGAAGAACTGTATACCGTCTGTACCGATGCAAAAGTTCGCCATCGATTTCTGGATATTTTAATTGACAATATCTATACTCCCAGTTCCGATTCTCCCTTGGTGTTGGTACTCACCATGCGGGCGGATTTCTTGGGTAATGCCTTGTCCTATGCCTCCTTTGCCCAAGTGCTGAAGGATGACATGAAATTGGGGGCTATGAATCATACCGAACTGCGGGATGTCATTGAGAAACCGGCGCAAAAACTAGGGGTAACCTTTGAACTGGGTTTAGTGGAAACCATTCTGGATGATGTGGAAGATGAACCGGGAAATTTACCCTTGCTAGAGTTTGCCCTCACCGAACTCTGGAAGCGACGCAAAGGACAGAAAATTACCCATCAAGCTTATCAAGAAATTGGCAAAGTTCAGGGCGCTTTAACTCGTCACGCGGATCGCATTTTGAGCAAGCTGAGTCCGGAAGAAACCAAAGCAGCTCAACGAATTTTTCTGAAGTTAGTCAACCCTGGAGAGGGAATGGGAGACACTCGCAGGCAGGTAACGCAAGCGGAAATTGGGGTATCCAATTGGAATTTTGTCAATAAATTAGCCGATTACCGCTTAGTGGTGACCAGTCAAAATACCAACGACCAAGAAACGGTGGAAGTTGTCCATGAAGCCTTAATTCGGAATTGGTCTCAACTGAGGGAATGGATTGACGAAAGTCGCGAAGCAATTAGAACTGCACAAAAAATTGAAGCTGAGGCTAAGGAATGGGAAAAGAAAGGCAGAAATAACGGTTATCTCTTGCAAGATCGACGGTTAAGAGATGCTAAAGAGTTTATGCAATATGACCATCCAGAAGTCAAGTTATCTGGGTTAGCGAAAGATTTTATCAAAGCTAGTCAGAGAAAACAAAGAATGGGAAGCTTGAGGATTGGTTCTATCTTGATTATTCCAGCATTCATAGTATTGCTTCCATTACACTTCTGGCTGGTTAATCAAGCTTTCTCATTACTTTATAGAGATGAAGAATGTCAACCCAATGCAGCAACCAAATTCTTCCTCCAATATATAGTTTTGACTGGCTACAAAAAACAGCTTAGAGGAGCTGAACTGTGCAATGAAAACTTGAGAAATAGTTTTCTTTATGAAAGCAACTTATCACAGGCTAACTTTGAAAGTGCAGATCTTTCGCATTCTAATTTGCAAGACACAGAACTTGAAAAAGCAGAATTTGAGCGAGCTAAACTTATAGGGGTAAACTTGAACGGGTCATTTCTTTTGAATGCAAACTTTCAGGGAGCTATACTTGAGGAATCTACAATACAAAAATCATATCTTAAAGGGGCGAACTTTAACCAAGCAAATTTAATTGAGGTTAATCTAGAAAAGTCATTGATGTTAACGCCACATCAACTTAACAAAGCTATACTTTGTAATACAATTTTACCCAAATATATTGATATTGATGATGTTAATCCAAATAAAGATTGCTGATTTTTGCTTCTTCCTAAAATTTCTTTGAAATATAAAAAGTATTATAGTAGACATCTCCCAAAAACAATGCTAAGGAACAAAAAGTATGTTATGAAGGGGGCTTAGAAGTGTGGATTTTCACAACCTTCACAGTTCCCAACCTCTTCAGTTTTCTTACAAGTCTTCCCAGTATAGCACTTTGCATCTTTAGTATAGCAGCCTGGCCCAACCATACTGCAATAACCCTCTAGAGGAAGATAAACATTTTCTCTATCAATCAGATTAAATTGTATGTTATCACTAAATTCTCCTAGTGCTTTAGCTGCTTCTCCAGAGATATCTGACTCGAATGAACTTATCCCAGCAATTAGAACGCGGGTTGCTAGTTTTTGATATTCTCGCACTTTCAGCAAGCTTTTGGCTGCATAAATATGTTTGGTGCTGATTTCAGGTTTTGGCTTTGATTCTCCCAGGATATACTCTAATCCCTTTTGGAAATCTTCATTATCATTTAGTCGAGTTTCCAAATCTTTAGTCATCAAGCCTTTAGCCTCAAGGGTTTGGGTAATTACTTGATGGATGTCGTCTACAACCGTTTTACTTTCTTCATCTGGATCGACTTCTTTTACACAAGCAACCAAGGCTAGAAGACCATCGGTTCGGGGCGATCGCGAACTAAAATGATGCTCCGATAGAGAAAGCTCGACTTCTTCAATTTCACCGGCTTCAATCTTGCGCTTTAAGATTGCATCAAACTCATTGCGAATCTCATCTAGTTTTTCTCTGAGCTTGGGATAATCGGCAGACATTTTCAGTTTCCTCTTAGATAAAACAGTGGGCGATACAGTCGGTTCAGATGGGGATGAAAATAAGGTAACGCTTGAGGGTTGAAGTCCAACCGCCTGAGTCATGACGGGTGGGGTAGATGCAGGGGTAGCAATGGGCGGAGGGTTTTCTGTTACGTTGGGTTTAATAGCTTGAATGGCTTCCCAGGCGTTGGCTAAACCATGTCCGGTGTGAATGTCACGACCGATGCCCACCTGGTGTCTTCGATAATTCTGCGATTCCAATGTAACATCGGTGGCGGTATTCTCCAGAATTTGTGTAATTCTTTGTGGAGATAAACTCGGATTAATTTGTTTTATTAAAGCACAAATCCCGGCCAATTGGGGAGCGGCGGCGGATGTACCGCTAAAAGCCGCCCAGCCATCATCAGGATTCGTTCCATCTCCCCGCCTGGCATGTCCATCGTCCGTTGTACACCCCGGTGGAATCGGCAACATAATATATTGTCCGTCAGGAAGATGGCCGACCAAACCACAAACGTCGGGAACCGTGCGCCCTGGATATACGGGACTGATAAACCCACTGCTGTAGCTACTGGCTTCCAATTCGTGCCGACGAGACTCATCTGGGGGCATATAAACCCCTCCAGCAGCAATAACTTCCGGATGTTGCGCCGGAAATCCCCAATCATGACCGTTACCGGCGGCGAAAATAACCACAATTCCTTGACGAACGGCATCGGCAATTAAGCTGGCTAAGACTTTGTTATGAGGAGATAGAATAGGGCTTCTCTGGTCGCTTCCCCAACTGCAAACAATGATATCGGGTTTTAAAACGATCGCCTCCCGAAACGCAGCGATCGAATTCACATTCCGCCATCGCTTATACAGCGCCACATCTGCCTTAACCATGGTAAAGTCTACCTCTGGCGCAACAGCGAATAAGTTCGCGGACTCTCCCGTTCCATGGCCGTTATCGTCTCTGTCGGGTTCCGATGAACCGGGAGCTAACACCACCTTTCCTCGGTATCCATTTCTTCGGAAAAAGGGATGCTCGTACCAACCGGAGTCCACCATCACCACTTTCGCCCCTCGACCGGTGATTCCAAGTTGATGCAGGCGATCGCTCTTCAACCCCTTGGCAATATCATCCGGTACTTGCAGATGTCGGGAGCGATCGATTAGAGGGGGAAACGCTGCCGGAATATTGGGTCGAATGGCATAATAAATCGGCTCATTAATGGCAATACCTGCCACTTCATTTGCCCAAGTCGTTTGAGAGGTATCAATTTCGCCTTTGGGTTTATTGTCCAAAGAGTCCAGATAAGTCCCCACAGCGAAATCTGCAAACCCTTTGTTCACCCGGCGCTCCCGTGCGATCAGACGGGTATTAAATTCTCGCTCATATAATTCTGGCGGCCCAGCAATACTAATCGACGAGCGACCCACGGATAAGACTTCAAATTTTGCTTTTCGCAGACGATTTTCTGTTTCTTTGAGTAAACGAGGGTCAGCATCAAACTGAGCCACATTTTTACTGGTGACCAGAGTCGGAGAGGAAAGCAGAGATTCTCCCGTTGCTGCTACCACAACAGCTTCTGCATAAACTTTGGGTGGTAACTCTGTGGAACTGTGCCGATACATTGAGTTTTGTTCCCTATTCTTAGATCATTATAGAGCAGACATTTTAATGTTTATGTTGCGCGATGGGTTTCCAGTTAATGCTATCTCCGAACCTGGGGGGTCATTGTTAGCTATGACGAAAATGATGAACCCGTTAGCATTGAAATTCTCAATGCCTCTAAACGCAAAATGTTTAATCCTCAAGACCTTATGCTAACGATCGCCACTTGATAGCTCTACAGCACTTTCCTCTGCTATGAGGTACAACATCAATCCCAATCAGAATCTTAAGCAGAAACAGTAACTTTTTGACTCCCGGCAAGGCCGAAGGCGGCGTGAATCGCTTGCAGTGCTTTTACGCCAGAGTCTCGATCAACGACGCAACTGACTTTAATTTCGGAGGTGGCGATCATCTGAATGTTAATCCCTTGTTTGGAGAGGGCAGCAAACATCATCGCTGCTACACCGGGATGATTCAGCATTCCTGTACCTACGGCGCTGACTTTGGCGATCGCCCGATCAACGAGGACTTCTGATGATCCCCAGTCTGCGGCTAGTTTCTCTAATAGGCTGCCAGCCGCTTGTGCATCGGCTTCAGCCACGGTGAAGGCGATATCGCGGGTATAGAGGCCGTTAATCACGCGGCAGCGTTGGGATTGAATAATCATATCTACACTGATGTTATGTTCTGCTAACAGTTTGAACAATTGGGCGGCGGTTCCTGGGCGATCAGGCACATGGCGCAGGGCTAACCGGGCTTGTTTCAGGTCGAGGGCTACGCCTCGGACGGGGGGTTGGCTGTTGGCGGCGATTCCCGAAGGGATCGCTCCGCGAACCGCCTTGGCGGCCTGCACTTGTACCTCAAAAGTTTGACAGAGGATGGCGACAGCGCGATCGCAGTCTGTGGCTTCGACGACACAACTCACCTTTACTTCAGAAGTCGAGATCATCTGAATGTTGACCCCACCTTCAGCTAAAGCCGTAAACATTTCTGCCGCGACCCCCGGCCGGCCGATCATGCCTGCGCCGGCGATACTAATTTTGGCGATATTGTCCTCGACCATGACTTCCGCATTATTCAAGCTAGACCCTTGGGAAAGAACGGGTAATATGGCATTAGAGACGGCTTCCGCCCGTTTCAGGGAGTCGGTGGTTACGGTAAAGGCGATATCATTGGTTTGCCCTTCGTGAATAGATTGGATAATCAGATCTACGTCTAAATTCTGGTCGCCAATTTCGCCGAATAATTGAGCGGCTACCCCTGGGCGATCGGGGACGCGCAATAAAGAGACTTTGGCTTGATCGGTATCAAACTCCACTGCATCTACCGGATGCACCAACTCCAACCCCTCCAATGGGCGGGGGAAGGGAGTGGGAGAGGTGACTTTTGTACCCGGATCGTCTGTCCAACTGGATTTAACCACTAAGGGAATGCCGTAATTTCGGGCAATTTCTACGGCTCTCGGATGCAAGACTTTTGCCCCTAAACTGGCTAATTCCAGCATCTCATCGCTGGTAATTTCGCTCATCAGTTGGGCATCGGGAATGAGGCGAGGGTCAGCCGTTAAAATACCGGGTACATCTGTATAAATCTCACAAATATCTGCTTTCAGGGCAGCCGCTAAGGCCACGGCCGAGGTATCCGATCCGCCCCGTCCCAGCGTTGTAATTTCTACATCAGGATTTTGACTATCCGTATCCTCAGAAAGAGCAATCCCTTGGAAACCGGCCACAATAACAACTTGCCCTTCCCCCAGATGGCGCTCGATCCGTTGGGGATTAATGTTGAGAATACGGGCGCGGGTGTGCTGATTACTTTCGGTGACAATGCCCACTTGAGCGCCAGTCAAGGAGATGGCTGGTTGATATATTTCTTTTAGGGCCATACTCAGGAGGGCGATGGATACCTGCTCCCCAGTCGAGAGTAACATATCCATTTCTCGGCGGCAGGGGTTGGCGGAAATTTCTGAGGCGAGCTTGACCAAGCCATCTGTGGTTTTGCCCATAGCAGAGACGACAACGACCACGGAATTCCCGGCGTTTACCGTTTGTTTAACCCGCTTGGCAACCGCTTGGATGCGATCGACTGTCCCGACGGAAGTGCCACCATATTTTTGTACGATTAAGGCCATACGTCCTATTCCCCTGCCTTGCTTACAAACCTGATTTCGATCGGACTAAGGGTGCATTTTACCCAATTCTGAGCAGTTAGCTTAATTAATGTACCAGAAATCTACTGGATTTAAATCAGGATCAGCAAGACAATCACTGTCATAAAGGCAATAATGAGAGCTGAGGAGCGATCGCCATCGCTAGGGTGCGATCGCTCGCGACGATCTAAAGAGCGCTCTAACCCGCATTTAAGGCAAACGTAGCGGCGGGGATTTTTTGGGTCTTGTACAAAAGGACAATGATTTTGGGAACAATCAGTTAAACAAGTTTTGCAAGACATAAGCAGAAGTCCTCAACCCTTATGCCAATCTTATGCAGAGGGTTGGAGAGTCCTTCCGGATATGTGGGAATATTTTTGGATCTGGACTAGGATTTAGCCGTTTGTTGCTTGGCCTTCCAAATCGTGTAAATCAACAGAGCCGTCGCACCCGCAGCATAGCCATAGCCACTGGGAATCCCAGAAAAGGCGAGGGCGAGACTGCCTACCCAGAGCGTCAGAGCATAGATAAACAGAACCGTTAACCGATGGGATAAACCCGCGTTGAGGAGACGGTGATGGAGGTGGCGTTTATCGGCGATAAATGGCGATCGCCCATTGAGGAGGCGATCGAGAATTACGGCTGACATATCCAACAGGGGCACAGCCAAGATCAGATAGGGTAACAATACAGCAGTTACTGCCGTCGTTTTTACCAATCCAATCACCCCCACACCCGCCAGGGTAAAGCCCATAAAATAAGCGCCCCCATCCCCCATAAAAATCTGGGCAGGATTGAAATTGTAGCGCAGAAAGCCGAGCGCCCCACCCGCCAAAGCCGCCGCAATCAAAGCGGCTGCGGATTGATCCATAAACAAGCTCACAATCAGCATCACCACTGCCGCAATCCCACAGACTCCGGCGGCTAAACCATCTAAGCCATCAATCCAGTTAATCGCGTTCACCATCCCCACCAACCACAAGATAGTAATGGGAATACTGATCCAATCCGGTAGAGTCACTAATCCCATGAAGGGAATACTTAAAAAGTTAATTTGTACCCCCACCTGCCATGCACCGAGGGCAACCACCACCTGCATCAACAAGCGAGAAAAGGGGGACAGACTAAAGAGATCGTCAGCTAAACCGATCGCGAAAAAGGCTAAACCGCCAATGGTTACCCCCCATACTTCGTATTCTTTATCCGGGGGCAAAATCCCAAAGCCGCCCGCCCACCAGACAATTAACAGAGCCGTGAGCGTACCGAGAAAAATGGAAACTCCTCCCAAGCGCACCATGGGACGGGAGTGAACTTTGCGTCCACTGGGTTGATCCACTTTCCCGCTTTTCAGGCCAATATGTTTGACGATGGGGGTGCTTCCAAGGACAACTAAAGTGGATACAGCGAAGGCGATCAGATGATACATCTGTAAGGGCATCTGAAATTCTGTGGATAAGACCGAGAGCAGAGTCAAGGGTTTAATTTAGGAGGTCTACTAGGGTTCTACTACATTTCAGACATCATTGATTACAGATGTCAAGGAATGGGGAATGGGGAATGGGGAATAGGGAATGGGGAATAGGGAATAGGCAAAAGGCAAAAGGCAAAAGGCTATTTTCCCATCCTCCCCATCTCCCCCATCCTCCCTATCCTATCCTCCTAATTAAACCAGGGCGGGGGTGCGAATTTCTAAGTGGGGATAGAGGGGGAAGCGATCGCACAAAGTCGCCACCCGGCTTTTACACTCTTGGCGGACTGCTTCATCCTCCGGACTTAAGAGCAAGTCGCTAATAATATTACCAATTTCCGTAAATTCCCATTCTCTCATTCCCCGTGTGGTCATAGCAGGAGAGCCTAAGCGCATCCCACTGGTAACAAAGGGCGATTCGGGATCGAAGGGAACGGTATTTTTATTGGCAGTAATATTGACCGTACTGACCAATTGATCGGCTTGTTTACCGGTCATGTTGACAGAGCGCAAATCCACCAGCATCAAGTGGTTATCTGTACCTCCAGAAACAATTTTCAGCCCCCGATTTTGCAGTTGCTTGGCTAGAGCCGCCGCATTTTTGATCACTTGCTCGGAATAGTCCTTAAACGCGGGTTGTAGGGCTTCTCCAAAGGCGACTGCTTTAGCTGCAATTACATGCTCTAGGGGGCCGCCTTGGGTTCCTGGGAATACGGCTTTATTGAAGGCTTTCCCCAGCTTATTATCATTGGTCATGATTAACCCACCCCTGGGGCCGCGCAGGGTTTTGTGGGTGGTGGTGGTAACCACATGGCAGTGGGGAAGGGGGTTGGGATGGTGTCCGGTAGCGACTAAACCGGCAATATGGGCAATGTCTGCGAGCAAGTAGGCTCCTACCTCATCGGCGATCGCCCGGAATTTTTCAAATTCGATAATTCTTGGATAGGCAGAATAACCACAGATTATGAGTTTGGGTTTATGTTCTAGGGCAATCTCCCGAATTTGGTCAAAGTCTAGGCGCTCTGTTTCTTTATTCACCCCATATTGAACAACCTTAAACCATTTACCCGACACATTCACCGGCGATCCATGGGTTAAATGGCCACCATGGGACAGATCCATGCCTAAAATGGTATCGCCCGGTTCTAGCAGGGCGAGGAAGACGGCAAAATTGGCTTGGGCCCCAGAATGGGGTTGAACGTTCACATTGGCCGCACCAAAGAGCTGCTTGGCCCGGTCAATGGCTAATTGTTCGATTTGGTCAATAAATTCACAGCCCCCGTAATAGCGCTTTTGGGGTAGTCCTTCTGCATATTTATTGGTCAACACCGATCCTTGGGCTGCCATAACCGCAGGTGAAGCGAAATTTTCACTGGCAATGAGTTCCAAGTGTTCCCTCTGCCGTCCCAGTTCTTTTTGTAGCAATTCGGTCACGGTAGGGTCAGTTTGGTTTAACAAGTCTAGGTTGGATAGATTCGTTTGACTCACGGGTTGTGTTTCCTCGTATAGGCACAATGATCTAGTTTAAGGCCAAAGGGGGAGGGATTGAGTAATGAGTAGGTCGGTTAATGGGGGTTTGCATCTCCAGGATATGCTATAGTTAGCGACTTCCAGGATTACTACCGAAACATGACTGTTACAGCCCTCTTAGGAGCCATTGAACTGGGTTTACTCTATAGTCTGGTCGGCCTAGGCGTTTATCTCTCATTCCGTATTTTAGATTTTCCCGATTTAACCGTTGATGGTAGTTTTCCTCTCGGAGGAGCGGTTGCAGCGACTTTGATTGTCAATGGAATTCATCCGATCGCCGCTACAGGAGTGGCGATCGCTGCTGGGGCCCTTTCAGGAGCGTGTACCGCTTGGTTAACCGTACAATTCAAGATTCTCAATTTACTCTCTAGTATTCTCACCATGATCGCCCTCTATTCCCTCAATTTGCGAATCATGGGTCGTCCCAATGTGCCCCTGCTGGGGGAGTTCACTCTCTTTAGTCCCTTCAATAGCCTCCCTGTGCCCCGTCAAGTGATGATTCCGGTGATTTTGGTCATTATTGTCATTTTGGTTAAAGTCTCCTTAGATGCCCTATTAGCGACCGAATGGGGCTTGGCTCTACGGGCAACAGGGGCAAACTCTACCATGGCCCGCGCTCAAGGGGTGAATACGGGCATGATGATTATTATCGGTATGGCTTTAAGTAATGCCATGGTCGCCTTTGGGGGAGCGCTGTTTGCCCAGATTTATGGATTTGCCGATGTGACTTTGGGGGTGGGAACGATTGTTTTGGGACTAGCGGCCGTGATTATCGGCGAAACGTTTACTCCGGGAAAAACCGTATTTCAAGGCACATTGGGCGTGATTTTAGGGGCTTTAGTGTATCGTTTGGCGGTCGCTGTTGCCTTGAATGCTGATTTTATTGGTCTTCAGGCCCAAGATTTAAATTTGGTGACGGCTTTATTGGTGGCGATCGCCCTAATTTTACCCCAAACTCCCCTCAAACACTGGTTTAAACAACGACAGAGCAAAACTCGATCCTGATTTACTGGTCTTCAATTACGCCAACTAGGGATTGTAGATCAAAGTCGCGATCGCGGCCACTTAAACAAATTCCCGAACTGACTACCGTTAGATCGGCTTTACTAATGGCAGAAACATGGTGTTCTCCATCGACTGTTGTCCATTCGACGCGCCAATAGTCCCCTTGATCGGCAAAGTCTTGCAACGCTCCTCCCCCTTGTTGGAGCGCTTGATTTAAGCGACGGCGATCGCGTTTTTCGGCGCTAAATTCTTCCTGTTGTCCCGCAACCAATTCATAAGTAATTTTAGCTTCTGGAGTCATGCCAGAAAACTGGAGTTTGTCCGGATCAGTCAACTGTTTTAAGTGATGCTTCAGAGTATCGACAATTTGTGGGTCGGCGCGTCGGTCTAAACCTTCAAACCACCAGCTTGCACCCTCTCCACGGGCGATAATGGTTTCAAATGCTCCGCCTTCAGTCACTAAATGGACAGGAGTCGGTTTAGTAATGCCATAGCGCTTCTTGGCTTCATCCCCATTCACTGGGTAAGCTAACCAAGTTTGTCCTTGGAGACGATAACTGAGCCAAAATCTTAAGGGTTTGAGTAGATTTAAATACTCGCCAATTTGCGGAAGGGTTGGCTCATCAACCCATTGAGCTGTTTGCGTATCCAGGGGTTGGAAAATTCCCCAGCCTTCAAAATTTGGCGGTTGGGGTTGAAAAGAATACGCAATAGAGGCGATCGCCGTTTTCACCCGTCCCCCCGCCACACAAGGCGCGAGAAATTCCTGTTCTTGTAAGGCTTGTTCCTGGTTTGCCAGTTGATTGAGAAGTTTGTTGATGTCCATTTTTATTGACCTTATTCCTTATTCCCCAAAGGATACTCTCAAGAACCACTCAGAAAGAATTAATCTACGATCGCCCAATCTCGCATAGGCTAGAGAGTATCCATTAACGTCACTCAACACTTATGGTGGACACAAAAGATTTTTTAGCTCTCCTCCATCCTACCCTTGCCGTAGTCCTGGTTTATCCCCTGATTGGTATTGTGGTTTACTTTGCCTGGCAAACCCGTCAACGACGACTGCAAACCGCAGCCGGGGAGAAAAGTAAAATTCCCCCCATCGTTGGCCCCGATCATGTCAGAATTGGCCAATGGCTCACGGGTTCGGTGGTTGGCATCAGTTTAGTTGCCCTAGCTTATGTCCTTTTTATTGATAAGCCTCGCTCTAGTGCCGTTGAAGGCGTTTTAGTCGCCCTGTTATTTGCCGCCACCCTTGCCTCCTTAGTCTTCCTGTTTCGCGTCAGTAAACGCGGCTCGAAATTATGGCGAGGTGTCTTTGCTACGGGGGCAGGCATGGGGATAGTCGTTCTTGGCAGCCAAGAAGGGGTTTTCCGACGGACTTATGAATGGTATATTTCTCACTATTATTATGGTATTGCTGCGGCCCTATTGATGATTTTCTCTTTAGCGATCGTACAAGATATTTACCGCGATCGCTCCCATAAATGGCGCATGGCCCACATTATCCTCAACTGCGTTGCCGTCTTGCTGTTTCTTGGCCAAGGGTTCACCGGTTCCCGTGACTTACTCGAACTTCCCCTCGATTGGCAAAAACCCTATGTCTATCAGTGTAGCTGGAGCGCGAAAACCTGTCCCCAAGCCGATGATTAATATATAGCGCTTCGCGCAGCAGAAGGGTAATAGGTAATAGGTAATGGGTAATGGGTAATGGGGATGGGCGACAACAGGGAGGGAAATGGATTAAAATTTGCTTAAAAGAATTTCAATCCAGAGTTGAAAAACAACTATATAGTTGATTCAATTAACAGTGAGACACCAACGAGTAGGGTGGGCAGTGCCCACCTTACAAATTGACTTACAGAATGTCTCATTGTTATTTAAATTGACTATAGTCTTCTTAATTTAGGTGTTTTACCTTACCCCTGACTCAAACAGCCATGGATGGACGAGAGTATAATCCTCATTCACTATCCACTGCTCATTTAGGGTGCATCAGTTCAATACAATCCAATGAGGACTTAGGATTATGGATGAACAGCATCCCGAATTAGCCTGTTTGCTTGCACAAAAAGATTTAGATGAAGCAGCGAAACGAGCCAACTTAGTGGAAGAACTGCTCGCTATTGGTACAGCGCTATCGGGGAGTCAGAATTTACAACAACTCCTAGATCTGATTTTATCCAAAAGTCGGGAAATTACCTGTAGTGATGCGGGTAGTGTCTATTTAGTGAACCGCAAAGATGATGCCCAAGAATTGATTTTTAAGACAGCCCAAAATGATTCGATCTCGACTCATTTGTTTCAAGAATTCGCTATTCCGTTAACGCCGAAAAGTTTAGCCGGTTATGTGGCCCTAACTGGCGATACCTTAAATATTGTCGATGCGTATCAACTCCCCTCCTCTGTTCCCTACCAACTCGATCGCAGTTTTGACCATGATTTTGCCTATCGCACTTGTTCGGTTTTGGTGCTACCGATGCAAAATCATGAGGGAACCGTCATTGGAGTTTTACAGCTCATTAATTGCAAATGTCAACCCGATCTGAAAATTACGGCTGATAATGCTCTGGAGATTACCCGACCGTTTAGCCAGTTTCAAGAGCGCATCGTGCGATCGCTCGCTTCCCAAGCCGCGATTTCCATTGAGCGGAATCATTTACAACAAAGTATTGAAACCCTGTTTGAAGGGTTTGTGAAAGCCTCTGTGCAGGTAATTGAAGCCCGCGATCCGACCACTTCCGGCCATTCGGAACGGGTAGCCGAATTAACCGTGAGACTGGCCCAAGAAGTGAATGATATTCACTCCGGGCCTCTAAATTTAATCTGGTTTAATGACCGGCAACTGCAAGAAATTCGCTATGCTTCCTTGTTGCATGATTTTGGTAAAGTCTTGGTTCCAGAAACCATTTTAGGCAAACGGGAAAAGCTTTATCCAGAACAGTTAGAGGTGATTCGCCATCGGTTTGCCTTGGCTCAACGGACGTTAGAAATGGAGTGTTATCAAAGCAAGTTTAAGTATTTAGTCGAACATCCCAGCCATCACCATTCAGGGGAGAATCAAGGGGCAAATTGTCCCCATTGTAATCACTTGACTGAGTTAGACCAGGAACTCGATCGGGCGATCGCCTACCTCAAAGAGTCCTTAGCCTTAATTGAAGACCTCAAACGTCCCTTAGCCATTGAAACCCAAGAACTCAAAACCCATTATCAGACCTTTGAGAAGCAATTACAAAAGATTGCCCAATTCACCTATCGGGATATAGATGGTCAAGAAAAACCTTTGCTCACACCTAACGAAATTACCCAGTTACTGGTGCTTCGAGGAAATTTAACCGCCCAAGAGAGGCTGGCGATCGAGGCCCATGTAACCCATTCCTACGAGTTTCTCAAGCGCATACCCTGGACAAAGAGTTTACAAGATATTCCGGCGATCGCCTACGGACACCATGAAAAACTCGATGGCAGTGGATATCCCCAAGGACTCCATCAACAAGACATCCCCATGCAAACCCAAATGATGACCGTTGCCGACATTTATGACGCGCTCACGGCCGCAGATCGCCCCTATAAACGTCGCCTTCCCATCGAAATCGTGATGAAAATTCTCCATGAAGAAGCCGACAACGGCAAAATCAACCCCGATCTCGTCCTCCTCTTTGAACAGCGCCAAGTCTTTACCGCTCTCGGCCATACTTGGCCGCAAGAAAAATCAGCCGCCTAATTCATATCAAATTCGGAAAATTAGTTATGATTAGGACTTACGCAAATTGTAGATATGTCCCCTAAATGTAGGTTGGGTTGAACAAAGTGAAACCCAACAAAATAGGGAGGGCGGGTTTCCGCAAGCGGACATGAATACAAAAATAGTTGTCAGTCTACAATATTTGAGTATAACCCGCCCCTACAACAATGTCTCATTGTTAATTGTTAATTGTTAATTGTTAATTGTTAATTGATTCATGGACACTCCCTCACCCTACACCCCTCCCCAAGTCTGGCAACCAGACACCGACAACGGAGGAACCTGGTCAAAAATCAATCGTCCCATTGCCGGCCCGACCCATGAGCAAGAATTACCCGTAGGCAATCATCCCCTCCAACTCTACTCCCTAGCCACGCCCAATGGTCAAAAAGTAACCATTCTCCTCGAAGAATTGTTAGTGCTGGGGATTACTGGAGCAGAATATGATGCTTATCCGATCAAAATCAATGAGGGTGACCAGTTTAGCAGTGGCTTTGTGGCCCTTAATCCCAACTCTAAAATTCCCGCTCTGGTTGACCGCAGCACTACCCCCGAAACTCCCATCTTTGAATCTGGCTCTATCCTGCTCTATCTGGCGGAAAAATTTGCGGCATTCCTACCGAATGAACCCCTTCAACGCACAGAATGTTTATCTTGGCTCTTTTGGCAGGTGGGTTCAGCGCCCTATGTTGGCGGTGGGTTTGGCCATTTTTATAGTTACGCCCCCACTAAAATTAAATACTGCATTGACCGGTTTACGATGGAGACCAAGCGCCAGCTCGATGTCCTCAACCGGCAGTTAGCGGATAAGCCCTATATTTGTGGTGAAACTTATACCATTGCTGATATGGCTATCTGGCCCTGGTATGGGTCGCTGGTATTAGGCAAGCTGTATGATGCAGGAGAATTTCTAGAGGTACAGTCCTATACCCATCTGCTCCGGTGGGCGGAGGAAATTGCCTCCCGTCCAGCCGTGCAACGGGGACGCAGGGTTAACCGCACCTGGGGGCCAGAGGAAGAGCAATTGCACGAGCGGCACTCGGCTAGTGACTTTGAAACCCATAGTCCTGCTCAGCAATAAGACCCCCCAGCAGCAAAAACGGCTCTATCTTTTTTGGCTAAAATCCGACGCTGAGGGGGTGTGGAAATTGCCCTTCAATCGAAAATGGCTGTATGGTTGCCCAGTGTGGCTTACAGCGATTTTAATTTTAAAGGTAGCGTCGGACTATACGGGGTAAGGGTTTCAGCGATTTGGACTTGCTTTTTTACGGTGAGTGATCTATGATTAGGGGTGTGCGTCGGAAATGTACCTTGAAAACTAAATATGGCAAGGGTCTCAGGAGCCAGCAGTTGAAACCAACATAAATCCCTATTAGGGATTGAAACTTAGTTGATTCGTGAGGATTTATATGTTATTCTTAAGTTGAAACCAACATAAATCCCTATTAGGGATTGAAACCGACTGTCCTCTTACCACTGCTTCCACTTGGTTCGGGTTGAAACCAACTATTCATGTCCGCGAAGCGGAAATACCCTAATTAAAAATCCAGGGAGCAAGATGCTCCCACTCCAGTCATATCAAAGAATTCGAGGAGTGCGGGCATCTTGCCCGCTTCTTAACAAATTTTCATGTCCGCTTGCGGAAACCGGACTTGATATTACCTGGAGTCCAGATGGGACAGAAATGATAGGTTTAACTGAAATCGGTAGAGCGGCGATCGCTACATTACAGATGAATCGCCCAGCATTAGTCCGCGAAGCGAGAAATGTGGGTTGAATTAGGTGAACATCCACCAGTAACCGATGACTATTAATCAAATCTATAGCTAGTCTAAATGAGTTGTGCAACAGGAAATGCCCTCTCCCTAATCCCTCTCCCACGGGAGAGGGACTTCTGCTCCGATCGCAAAGGGACACAGCTCTGGAAACTCATCCCTGTTCATTCCGGTTTCTAGAGCTGCCATCGTTCGCGCTTCTGTGTAACAGGAGTCAAAAACTTGCTCAAAATATCCGCGTAAACTGGGGCTATCTTTGAAGGCTTTCTTGAGTCGTTTGCGATGTTCGTAAATGGTGTAGCGCCAGCTATTCCTCTGTTTTTCCGGTTGATATTGATATTTGAGTAAGTGCATCAGCAGGATTTCCAGGTTACTCTCGATCGCCCGTTTCTCACTTTTCCCCATATCTTCGAGTTCTTCTGCGAGATGCTCCACATCAATGCGCTCCAGTTTGCGATTCCGCAACAACTGTGATGTCGTTTCCAACCACAGGTAATAGTCGCGATCGTGGAGATCCGATAGAAGAAAGCGATCGGTTAAGGTTTCCATAACGCTTGTGCTGTTGCATTATATTGCTGTGGGCTGAAATCATTATAGCGCTTCGTGCGGTAATGGGTAATAGGTAATAGGAAAACAATTTTTCACGCTATAATGCCTATTTTCCAGGCTTTTTATAGGAATGCACTTTCAAGCAAAATTGGGATTATCGTACCTCAGAACAGCGCAAAGTGCTGTATAGCAAAAACCGATCTTGTTCGCTATTGTTAATTGTTAATTGTTAATTGTTAATTGTTCATTGTTCATTGAAATTACTCATTTTCCCAAACGCCCCAGGCTTCGAGTTGTTCTTGAATTAATTCCATGGGATAAATGACTCCTGTTTCTGTTATGGCTGGAGTAAAGGGAGCCTCGGTTTCTGTGCTACCCTCTCCCACATGACCTAATATGGCAACAACTTGCTGGTCTTGATTGAAAATGGGGCTGCCTGCATATCCTTGGGTTAAGTTGGCTTCAATCTCAATGGGTTGATCCGTATCTTGAGCTTCTGTATCTAAGTTGCCGCTCACGGTTTGCCAAGGGTCAGTATTAAAGGGATGGCCAATTAATTCTACGTCTTCATTGCCTAATTCCGTATTTATTTCTAACGGTTCAATGGTTTCGGGAATTCCGGTGACTTGTAAAACGACTAAATTGGTGGCAGCTTCGTCTGGTGTAATGTGCATCAGTTGGGCGCTATAGCGGGGTAAAACCTCGCCTTCTGAGGGTTGGAAAAATTCGACCTGAATCTGGTCGTTTTCTAAGGAGGAGGCATAGGCGATCGCCTCCCGACTGGTGACGACTAAAACTCGATCCTCCTCCCGTTCGACTACCCAACCGGTTCCAATGTTCACCCCATTGGGAATAGGGGTGATAATGCGGGCAATGGGAGCTAAAGGAGAGAGGGTTTCAGAGTCCTCTGAGACCTGATTTTGATCCTCGGAAGGATTATCGGAGGTATTAGCAGGCTCTTCATTCTCGACGGTGTTGGAGACATTTTCATCATTTGAGGCATTAGAAGGATTAGAGGCTTGTTGTAGAGCCAATAAGCGTTGGGATTCGAGCAGATTGTAGTGGGCCAGCACCCCATTGGGATTTTGATTAATGGCATTTTCGTAGGCGGCGATCGCCTCTTCCACCTTCCCTAACTGTTGCCAAGCATAGCCCAAAGCGGTATACACCCGGTCATCTTCTTGGAGTCTAACCCCCGCTTGGTAAACCTCCACCGCTTGCTGCCAATCTTCCTGTTGATAATAAATATCACCCAAGGCAAAATAGGCGGAGGCATCAAAAGCATCTAACTGGATGGCGCTTTTATAGGCTTCGATCGCCTGATCGAGTTGATTATTTTCTTGCAGGGCATTCCCTAAGCCTACATAACTGGAAACATACCGCGATCCGAGGTCGATCGCCTCATTATAAGTGGCGATCGCCTCTTCTACATTGCCCAAGTTGAGCAGCACATCGCCCAAATCATTGTAAACCGGCACAGAATCGGGTTTAAGCTTCAGGGCAATCCGAAATTGGGCGATCGCCTCCTCTAAATCCCCCAATTCCGACAACACATTGCCCAAATTCCAATACACCCCTGGCAAATTGGGATTGAGTTCAATGGCTTGTTGATATTGAGTTTTAGCTGCTTCCAACTGATTATCCGAGCGCAGAGCATTCCCTAACCCCACATAGGCAAAGGCATAATTGGGATCGACCTCGATCGCCTTCTCATAAGCGGCGATCGCCTCTTCCAGTTTATTCTGATCTCGCAACCGATTGCCCAACCCCAAATAAGCGGGGGCATTATTCGGATCTTGCTCAATAACTTGTCGCCAAATCTCCTCAGCCGCTTGAAAATTCCCTGCCTTCCGCGCTTCCTCTGCTTGGCGAAACAAATCCTGTAACCCTTGCCCCCAAGCCAACTGAGGACTCAACACCATGCCAACACTTAACAGCATTGCCCAGATTTTTATTAAACCACTCTCCTGTTGTTTCCTCATGATAGTTGTTCCCTAATGTTAATCATGTTCTCCTGGTTTAAGCCACCACCCGCCAAATTTTCACCGTATGATCGAAACTTCCTGTGGCCATGGTGTCACCGTTGGCACTGATGGCTACCCCAACCACATAATTGTTATGATCGGTAAAGGTTTGCAATAACTCGCCGGTCTGCAAATTCCATAACTTTACTGTACAATCATCACTGGCACTGGCGAGAATTTTGTTATCGGCAGTAACGATCACCGAAGTTACGGCTGCTACATGATCTGAAAGCACTTGTTCGACTTCTCCGGTTTCCAAATTCCATAAGCGAATGGTCTGGTCACTACTGCCACTGGCTAACCGTTGACCATCTGGACTAATGGCTACTGAGCGGACGCGATCGCTATGGCCGGTTAAGGTATAGAGTAACTCCTTACGGTCTAAGTTCCACAACTTAATGGTTTGATCGTTACTCCCCCCGCTAATTTTATCCCCTTGACCACTCATGGCGATCGATCGCACGCCTCCCGCATACCCAGCTAAGGTACTGGTTAACTCTCCCGTTTTCCAATTCCAGAGCTTAATAGTTTTATCCTCACTGCCTCCAGCCACAATTTGATTGTCGGGAGTAATGGCCACTGTCCACACTTCCCCAGCATACCCAGCCAGGGTACTCATAAGTTCACCCGTTTTGAGATTCCAAACCTTAATGGAGTGATCGCTACTGCCACTGGCCAAAATTTCTCCGTCCGAAGAAATAGCCACCGATAAAATTGAACCATTATGGCCGGTCAGGGTGTGGTGCAGTTCCCCGGTTTCCCCGTGCCAAATTTTTATCGTTTGGTCATTACTCCCACTGGCAATCCACTGGCCATCCGGGGAAACGGCGATCGTCCGTACCGGCCCGTTATGTTCCCCGGTATATACGCAGGAAAAAAGCTGATAACTCTCTAGTTTAAAGGCTTCGAGTGCTTCCTTTGCTTTCAAAGAACCACTGCGTTGGAGTAATAAATAAGCCACCCGTTTCACCTGAAGAGATGGATCTTGTAGCGCGTCAATGATTAAATCTAGACCATCCGAACCAATTTGAGATTGGGCTAATTCGAGTAATTCCTGGGTTTGACTGAGTTCTTGTTGAAGTTGAGTTTGGATTTGTTGCAACTCCACCAGGGTCTCCCCTCCATCCGTTTGATTCATCAGTAAGGCCTGGAGTTGAGCTGGGCTGATTTCCTCCATTTGCGAATATACTTGAGACAGTTGACTTTGGAGGAGCGATCGCTCTTGGGTCGCTAACTCTAACTGAGACTGTAGATCCCCCAATGTTGACTGTAACCTCACCCGCGAGGCCAATTCCCTGGCCCTAGCCCAAACCCCTTTGGCCCAAGCCAAACGCAACCGTTCTCGTTGCAGGAGGACTTGTAGCACTTGGTCGGGAATCGACTCCGGAGTTAAATCCCAACCACAGGTTTTACAGAGTTTCGTGGTTCCTTCGATATATTCTGTACCACAAACAGGACAATTAGTCACAGACCCTCCCTAGGCGATCGGCAACGGGACACAATTCAATCTTAAATTTGGGGCCCATAAACCCCATCTTTAAGACGTTAGCTTCAAGGCCAACCTCTTCTCATTTAAGATAAAGACTTCTGATCTGGCAAGCCTTTAGGTTCCTATACAACCAGAAATTCTAATAATCCGCAGGAAACGACACCCTAAAAATTTTTTATCTACTCCTTACCTCTGTCTGTCATCTGAGTTATGGCCAATCAAGAACATTTAGATTTACTTCATGAAGGAATAGACACTTGGAACGCTTGGCGCAAGAGTCATCCTGAAATTCTACCGGATCTCAGGGAGGCAACCTTGAAAGAGGGAAATTTCAATGGCATTAATTGGAGCGCAACAGATTTAGAAAAGAGCAATTTAACGGGTGCTTTTTTGAGCGGAGCCGATTTAACTGGGGCGATTCTTCGCCATGCTTGTCTGAGCGGCATTAATCTAAGTGATGCTAATTTAAGTCATGCGAATTTGAGTGCGGCCTTAATTAATCAAGCCAATCTCAGACGAGTCAATTTGAGCTATGGTATTTTACGCCGCACGAATTTAAGTCAATCCTTTTTGACTCAATCCAATTTATCCCATGCGAATTTGTTTCAAAGTAATTTAATGGGGGCATTCTTGAATCAAGTCGATTTTTCCCATGCCAACTTAGTTGGAGTAGATTTAAATCAAGCTTTCTTGAATCAAGCCAATTTGACCGCCGCCGAGTTATTTCAAGCCGACTTAGAACGAGCGTTTTTAAGTGAAGCTCTCCTGTGTCGTGCTAATCTTTCTAAAGCTAATCTTTACCGGGCCGATTTAAGTGATGCTAATTTACGGGAAGCAGATTTTACTCACTCCAACGTGCAAGATGTAACTTGGAAAGATACGATATTAACCCATACCGAGTTTAATCACACCAAGGGAATTCCAGACCATTTGCGCTTTCAGTTTAAGAATTTAGGCGCTTTATTTCTCGATTAAATCCATACAAGGAAAAAAGTTGCGCTCATTTTTCTTCAATTTTCAGGGGCACTTTTTCCAGATCGGGTAACTTGATCAATTCTTCCTCCATCTCTTCCTGCTCGATGCTCACAGGTAATTTCAAGGGTTCTGATTCTTCTGTCATCAAAGCACTGGCTACTGGGAGAATTTGTTCTAAGTCGTCTTGAGGTCTGGGAATAATATAAATGGCATTGAGTTCTCCAATGCGTTGGGCTTCATATACGCCCGATTCGATCGCCATGGCTACATCGGCCACTGAACCGCGAATAATGGCTGTACAGAGTCCAGAACCGATAGTTTCAAAAGACATTAATTCTACATTGGCCGATTTGAGCATGGCATCGGCTGCCCCAACCATGGGCGGAAAGCCAATGGTTTCGAGCAATCCTACGGCTTGACGGCTATAGCGATTTTCCTGGTTATAAGCCGCGACTTCCATAAATTGGGGATTGATGGGGAATATAACTTCTAAATTCGGTAACGGTCTGGGAATGACGCTACTACTGACAAGTTGCTCCGGGCCAAAGTCACGGGCCGTTTGCGAGCCATAGTCCACTGCTAACCGAATATCGGCGATCCTCCCTCTGGCGATCGCCGTACAATAGCCATTACCAATTTTTTCAATGCCCACCAAGGTCACTTCCGCTGCCTTAATCATGGCATCTGCTACCGCAATCACTGCGGGAAAGCTCCGGGTTGACACCAAACCTAATGCACTTCCATTGAGAGTGTCGGGTCTACTCATGCTTTTGACTTCAGAGGGCTATCGATCATCTTCACTCCTCTATATTTACGCTATGTTTTTAGTATAAAGGTTCGATCGCCAAACCTGACGGAATCTCTCAATCGGAATCTTCAGAAACGGGAGAATCTTGTATATCCCCATTGAAGGCCTGACGATGGGGAAACAAGGTCGCCATTAACCGTTGTAAGTGTTGATGCCCATACACCGATGGGTTGAGTGAATCAGACCCCTCATCCTTTTGGGGTTCAGTGGCTTGAGTTGGCTCATCGGCTAAAGGTTCCTCTGGGTTAGGAGTCTCTAAATAAGGCTTCGTCCGGGTTGGTGGGGGATTGGCGATTAAATTACGGGCGACCGCCGCATGAATCGAAGATTGTGTCGCCGAAGGATTCGATTGAGGGCGATCGGTCTCAACCTTAGAGTCTTCCGTTGGAGGCTCTAGTTTTTTTGGAGGGTCTTCCACCGGCTCCACTGTCGTGACAGACTCAACCGTTTTCTCCACCACCTGAACCTCAGTTCCCGAACGTCCAGTATCTCCCAATAACGAACCGGGAGCCACTACTTGCCCTGAATTCACTGAGCAATTAAACACCGTTGAAACGGGCCCGATACAAGCTCTTGCTCCAATGGTTCCCGCGCCGACCATCAACACTCCCGCTCCCAAGATTGCCCCATCTTCAACCTTCAACGTTCCGCGATCGGCATGAAGCACCACCCCCATCCCAATACAAACTCCCGCCCCAATCACAATCCGACTCTGGGGATTAGCAATCAACGCTACCCCCGAAGCCACCACTGCGCTAGGGTCAATGCTCACCTCCCCATTAATACAAGACGCTTGGTTATGAAGAGGTTGCCAAGGCATCACCGCCATAATATTCTCGAACCTCATTGTTGCAGCACATTTTTAGATCGAACAGAGTCCGAAACCCATCCCTTGGAGGAGGTAAATCTCCCCCAAGTTTTACACTCTGCTAATTCCCTTCAGGGAATTCAATCCACACTTACGGGCGTTGAATTACCGATTCAGCCATGCGCCGTCTAACTTTCGGGTCAATGCCCAACATCCGTACATACTCCCCTTCATGTTCGGCGAGGCAAGCTTCTAAAGCAGCAACCACTTCCGATTCACGGTTGGAGTCAATCGGAGAACAGCTCTTCCAAGATCCCGTTTTATAGCGCCGTTTATCCGCATGTTCTGTGCCAATCTTGTAGCCCTGGGCCAACAAAGCCCGCACTTGTTCGATCGCCTCGGCACTCAATTTTCCAGAACCGACCGCCGCCGGACGACTGGCACGAGGAGCTGGAGCCGAAGGACTGGCAATACTGGACGCACCATTACTGCTCGGAGCCACCCTACCCTCTGGTCGCTGAATAATTTCTTCTAAAACCCGGCGTTTGGCATTGGGGTCAACGGCAATCAAGCGTACATATTCCCCCTCATAATCTTTCAATACAGATTCAATGCCATTCAAAACGGCTGTAGGGCTGGTTCCACTAATCGGAGTCCCAGTTAGCCAGGAACTGGTGCGAAAGCGTCGTTTATCGGCATGTTCAGTCGTAATTCTGTAGCCTTGATTGACCAATTGTTTCACTTGTGAAGCCAAGTCAGCGCCCATTCCTGCACCATTGGAGGAGGAGCCATTTTGATGGCTTGGAGCTACTCTAGAGGGGGCTGGAGCGCTGGCACTTGGGGTCACCGCTTGATCGCCGGGTCTTTGAATGATGGTTTCTAGGACGCGCCGTTTGGCTTGGGTATCGATACCAATTAAGCGCACATACTCACCCGCATGGGCCGCCATACAAGATTCAACCGCCGATAAGACGGCTCTCGTATCGCGCGAATCAATCACAGGGCAGCTCTTCCAAGAGCTAGTGCGGAAACGGCGCTGATCGGCATACTCTGCCCCGATTTTATAGCCTTGGGCGAGTAAATTTTGAATTTGGTTTACGGTTTCTGAATTAAGAGCTGTCATATTGCTTTGTACTTGACCATTACTACTAGAGTTGCCCGATGAGTGGCCCGATTCATCGCGAATGGGCGTAATACATTCGATATTGTCGGCACATCGGTAGCCGACTCTGAGGGCATCATTAACGCCGACCACGTGGCTGGCAAAGGCCACGTCATTTTTTTGCACATCTGGCAGGCGATCGGCCTGCTGTTGATTGGTAATAATTGATCCAGAAGGAACATATTTTCCGGGGGGAATTTCTACATCTTGGATCAGAGCGTGCATCATGACGATGCAGCCATTGCCGATTCTGGCATTGAATACTGTAGAGCGGAAACCAATAAAACAATTATCTCCCACATAGGCTGGCCCATGGATCAGAGCCATGTGGGTAATAGAAGAATGATTACCAATCCATACGGAGTATTTTTGCCCATCATCCCCAACCACTCGGCCTTCTTCAAGACCATGGATCACTACACCATCTTGTACATTGGTGTGATCGCCAATATAGAACGGAGCGCCCTCGTCTGCCCGGATGGATGTTCCGGGAGCGACTAAGACATTGGCTCCAATTTGGACATCACCAATTAAATTCGAGAAGGCGTGGACATAGGCACTACTATTAACTTTCGGTTCCGCTAAGTCTTTTGACCAAGGGGTGGGGGGAGCCGCACTGCTCCCTGTATGGCTACGCACAACCATAATAATTTTCCTCCTATAGCGAGAGTTTTGTCTCTAGTGTCATGGGGTTCATGGGTCGAGTTTAGGATGGTCTCCGACCTCACAAGGGTTTTGATGGATTGAATGGAGATAGAACATTGCATACCGCCCTCGACCAACCCTGACCCTTGAGGACTGAAGATTAATAGGTATCTTTTTTGCTATAGATGCGGGAGTTCCTTACGGTTACCGTGTCAATAATTCCGACAACCGTAGCATCTACAGGGCGGTTTTGGGTTCCTTCAACTTGGCGAGCCGCACTGCCACGACTCACCAACACCCATTCATCTAATCCAGCTCCCACGCTTGGATCTGCGGCTACCTCATATTCAGGCAGAAGACGGCCTTGCTCATCTATCAACTGCAACAGCAGAAATTTTGACCCTCTAAGACTCGGATCTTTTTGGGTGCTAACGACTGTGCCACAAACTTTAGCAATTTGCATGAATGTATCGTTTTATTCTGCCATTACGGACGATTAGACGACCGAATGGCATTGGTACTTTCCGCAAATTGCTGTACATCTTCGGTGTAACGAATGGGTAGAACGTACTCCAGATTTTCATGGGGACGAGCAATAATATGGGTGGACAGAACTCTACCCCCATTGACTCGCTTGATGTTATCGACTCCAGCCGCAACTGAAGCTTGAACTTCTGATACGTCACCTCTGACAATGACCGTGACTCGACCACTACCAATTTTTTCATAGCCGACGAGGGTGACGCGAGCGGCTTTTACCATTGCGTCGGCTGCTTCTACTACGGCAGGAAACCCCAAGGTTTCTACCATTCCCACTGCAATTGACATTGATTCAAGACTCCTAAAGTGTTCAAGGAAGGTGGATCGGCTTGAGGATGAAGTTGAGTGATGATGATCGACTCAACCTCCCCCAATGCTACATTTCAAGGGTGCTAGTAGTTTCGGAACTGATCCACTGCTTCGGTGTAACGAATGGGCAGAACGTACTCTAGGTTCTCATGGGGTCTGGCAATGATGTGAGTCGATAACACTTCACCACCATCAACCCGCTTGGCGGATTCAATCCCGGCAGCAACTGAAGCTTGGACTTCGGACACATCTCCTCGAATAATGACGGTTACCCGACCACTACCAATTTTTTCATACCCGACCAGAGTCACACGGGCAGCTTTTACCATCGCGTCAGCAGCTTCGACGACGGCAGGAAAGCCTAGGGTTTCTACCATTCCAACGGCTATGGGCATTGTTAATCTCCTGATCTGAAAAAGCGAAAGATAGCACTAGGACACCCAAATTTCCTAGTTTGCAAAATAGTTTTTTTTGCTTCTCTATTAAGGATATGGGAAGCATGACTCTCCTGGCAATAGAATTAATCATAATAACCCTTGATTTGATTAATTAACTTTTGTGATGTCTTAACAGAAATTAATTTTTTATTAACAAAGTTCAGATATAATGGCGCATCGACTCATGAGGTCAATAAGATATGTAAATATACTTAAGGGAGTGGGGGAGGGGAGAGAGGCGATCGCCATCGGCTCTATTCAGGAGATAGAGTCCATTTTAGGGTAGGCTAAGGATGGGGATCATTGCCGAATCATTCAGCAAGGGGAAGATCGAGAGTCTTAAACTGTCCAGAAACTAAGCTTAAAACTTTAACTGAATTCTTAAAATACAGCAGATTAGCCCATTAACTCATTTATGTCTGAATATTTCCTAGAAACCAGTTGGTGTATTCCATTCTATGGTTTAGTCGGAGCCATCCTTACTTTGCCTTGGTCAACTCGGATGGTGCGTCGTACCGGGCCTAGGCCAGCCGCCTACTTTAACCTTCTGATGACGGTTTTGGCCCTAGGGCATGGCTTAATTGTTTTTAATCTCGTTTGGGACACAGAACCCTATTTAATTGTTTTTCACTGGCTCAAGGTGATGGATATTGATTTTTCCCTCACCTTGACCCTTTCTTCGGTCAGTTTAGGGGCAATGTCCCTGATTACGGGATTAAGCTTGTTAGCCCAACTCTATGCTCTGGGATATCTAGAAAAGGATTGGGCCTTGGCCCGATTTTTTGCCTTAATGGGCTTTTTTGAAGCGGCCATGAGTGGTATTGCTGTGAGTGACTCTCTGTTGCTGACCTATGGTTTGCTGGAAATGCTCACCCTATCAACTTATCTGTTGGTTGGGTTTTGGTATGCCCAGCCTTTGGTGGTGACTGCGGCTAGAGATGCGTTCTTAACCAAGCGGGTGGGTGATATTTTGTTGCTGATGGGGTTAGTGGCTTTGGGAACGACGGCTGGAACTCTGGATTTCGATCGCCTCTATATCTGGGCAGAAACTGCCCAATTATCCCCTGGGTTTGCTACTGCCCTAGGATTAGCCCTGATTGCGGGGCCAACGGGTAAATGCGCCCAATTTCCCCTACATTTGTGGCTAGATGAGGCCATGGAAGGGCCCAACCCTGCTTCGATTTTGAGAAATTCGGTGGTGGTGGCTTGTGGCGCTTATGTGTTGATTAAGCTGCAACCGATTTTGGCCCTCTCTCCAGTGGCTTCGGCGACTTTAGTGGTGATTGGGATTGTAACGGCGATTGGAGCGTCTTTGGTGGCTTTGGCGCAGGTGGATATTAAACGGGCCTTATCCCACAGTACGAGCGCGTATTTAGGCTTGGTGTTTATTGCGGTGGGGACTCAGTGGACAGGGTTTGCTCTGATGTTGCTGTTTGCCCATGCGATCGCCAAAGCTTTATTGTTTATGAGTGTGGGTTCAATTATCCTCACCACCAATAGCCAAGATTTAACCGAGCTAGGGGGACTCCAATCAAAAATGCCGGTTACTACCACTTCATTTCTGGTGGGTAGTGCGGGTTTAGTGGGCATTTTACCCCTGGGCGGTTTTTGGGCCCTGCGCTTAGGTGCAGATGACTTTTGGTACACCGAACCTTGGTTACTGGTGGTTCTGTTGCTGGTGAATGCTCTGAGCGCCGTGAATTTAACACGGGTCTATCGTCTCGTGTTTGCCGGAGAAACCCAACCAAAAACCCGCCGCGCTCCTGAAGTGGCCTGGCCCATGGCCGTACCCATGGTGAGTTTAATCATTATCACCTTAATCTGTCCCTGGTTATTACATCAATTATCGCTGATTCCTAACTGGGATTATGTAAATAAAACCACTGTTTTCCTAGTAATTATTTCGGGTATAGTCGGCTGTGGAATTGGTGCAAAGATTCCCCTACAGAGAAGTTTAGCCCGGTCAATTCTCAAACCGGTTAAATTGATCCAGGATCTGTTAGCCTATGATTTTTATATCGATCGCCTCTATCGGATGACCGTTGTCTTTGCGGTAGAACAATCGGCTCGACTGACCTCTTGGTTTGACCGATATATCGTTGATGGCATTGTCAATTTAGTGGGGGTGGTGACCCTGTTTAGTGGAGAGGGATTAAAGTATAGTTCCGTCGGCCAATCCCAACTTTATGTTCTCACGATTTTGTTAGGTGTGAGCATTCTCGTTACCCTAGTGGGCTGGTTTGTCTATGTTCATCCCTAATATCAATTAGAAATTAACAGTTGAAAACTCGATCTCATGGACTGAGTTAGGACAGACAAGGGGATCGGGGCCCCTTGTTGGGTAAGAGAGTTAGTGTTAATTGAGGGTTTTAATCCTCTACAAACACATATTTGTAGAGTTCACTGGCATCGGGTTCGGGACTTTCGAGGGCGAATTTCACCGAATCATCAACCACATCTTGAATTTTGCGATCGATGTCTTTTAACTGTGCCTCAGTGGCCAATCCTTTACTGGTTAAATAACTAGCAAACCGTTTGATCGGATCTCTGGGGAACCAGAACTCTTTCTCGTCTTTAGAGCGCAGTTCATCGGGGTCAGCTAAGGAATGGCCTCGGAACCGATAGGTTAGGGCTTCAATGACGGTGGGGCCTTCTCCAGCTCTGGCACGGGCGATCGCCTCTTTGGCCACTTCCCGCACCGCTAAAACATCCATTCCATCCACCTCAACCCCGTGCATTCCAAAGGCATGGGCTTTTTTATAGATTTCGGGAACTGAAGTCGCTCGGTCATGGGCCATTCCGATCGCCCACTTATTATTTTCTACCACATACAGAATCGGCAACTTCCACAAGGCCGCCATGTTTAAACATTCAAAAAACTGGCCATTATTACAAGCCCCATCCCCAAAAAAGCAAGCCGTTACCTGATCGGCACTTTCATCTCCCATGGTTTCCCGGCGATACTTACTCTGAAACGCTGCACCCGTAGCCACAGGGATACCTTCAGCCACAAATGCATAACCGCCTAACAGTTTATGTTCAGCCGAAAACATATGCATGGAGCCACCGCGACCCTTCGAGCATCCCGTCGCTTTCCCAAACAACTCAGCCATCACCTCCCGTGCAGGAACTCCAGCACTCAAGGCATGAACATGATCTCGGTAGGTACTACAGACAAAATCTTCATCTGGACGCATAGATTTAATTACGCCAGAAGCCACCGCTTCCTGACCGTTATACAGATGGACAAAACCGAACATTTTGCCCCGGTAGTACATTTCTGCACACTTATCTTCAAATACCCGCCCTAGTACCATATCTTCATACAATCTGAGTCCTTCTTCTTGACCGAGTTGCACTGAAGACGAATCAAATTCTGGTACGATCCTCTCTTGAGCCATGAATGCGTCCCTTACTACCACTACAAGCTGATGTTATTGTTGTGCAAAGACTCAGTATACGTCAATGGGGAGATGGGGGGAATCATGAGGGAAGGGGGACACTTGATGAAAAAATCTAAAGGAGGACAAGACAAGAATCGTTGCGCGAAGTATAATTCTAAGGGTTACAAGGGGGGCAGATTTTCCATACCCTAAACTGTAAGCATTGCTGCTGAGGGAGTAGACTGTGCGTATTCCGCTCGATTATTACCGAATTTTAGGCGTACCACTACAGGCAACTGCCGAACAGTTGCAACAGGCCCACGGCGATCGCATGATGCAACTGCCTCGGCGGGAATATTCGGAAACGGCGATCGCCTCTCGAAAATCCCTGCTCGATCAGGCCTACAACATTTTATCTAATCCGGAAGCCAAAACCGCTTACGACCAAAAAACGTTTCACTCTCTTCCCAGCCACGGAGAACAAGAGACCCAGATTCAAGAAACCCTACCGTCGCTGGAGGTGGAAGACCATCAAACCCTAGGGGCACTGTTGATCCTTCTAGAGTTAGGTGAATATGAGCTAGTCTTAAATCTAGGACAAGAGTATCTGAATTCCCTCTCTGCCCAAGAGGAAGAAGAAACGCCAACCCATACCATTCCTGAATTATCCCGTGCTGATGTGGTCTTAACCTTAGCCCTAGCAGGTCTAGAGTTGGGGCGAGAACAATGGCAACAGGGAACCTACGAACAAGCGGCATTATCCCTAGAAAAGGGCGAAAAATTGCTGTTGAAAGAAGGGGTATTTCCCAGCCTACGGGGAGAAGTACAAGCAGATTTATATAAACTGCGTCCCTACCGCATTCTAGAATTGTTGTCCCAAAAAACGGATGATGCCCTTGCCCATCGCCACGGTATTCAGATGCTGCGGGATATGCTGCAAGAACGGGGAGGGCTGGATGGGACGGGAGACGATCAGTCAGGGCTGAATATTGATGATTTTCTGCGTTTTATGCAACAGTTACGCAGTTATCTGACTTCCTTGGAACAACAAACTCTATTTGAAACCGAAGCCCAACGCCCGTCTGCTGTGGCTACTTATTTGGCGGTTTATGCCCTATTGGTGCGGGGATTTGCTTATAAACAACCGTCCCTGATTAACCGAGCTAAACGAATGCTGACGCGGTTAGGGTCTCGGCAGGATGTGCATTTAGAACAGGCGGTGTGCTGTTTGCTCTTGGGACAAACGGAAGAAGCGAGCCAGTCCCTAGAATTGAGTCGGGAATACGAACAATTAGCGTTTATTCGGGAAAATTCCCAAGGCGCTCCCGATTTATTGCCGGGTTTGTGTTTGTATAGTGAGCGTTGGTTACAGGAAGAGGTGTTTCCCCATTTTCGGGACTTGGCTGATTGTCAGCAAACCCTGAAAGAGTATTTTGCTGACGATCGGGTACAAGCGTATTTAGAAGCTTTGCCTTTAGAGAACAGCCAGAAGAATCAATGGAGTGTGGTGCAATCTAAGCCGGAAGCGACTCCCAAGCGGGAGAGTCAGGGGGGGATTTCGATCGAGAAAGGGGAAGATGCTCAAGCGGCTCCCTCAAGTTCGCTTCGGGAAAAGGCGGGGAGTTCGGTAGAACGTTCGATGACGACAACGGCAACCTTAAGCCGCTCTGAGTCTGCTGGAGTGGGCGATCGCCCCCAAAATAGCCCATCCAGAAGTCAAAGGGTTACTCAGCGCCCAGGTTCTGGAGGTCGGGGACGGGTTAAAAGTCGGCGAGGGACTGGGAAAACGGGACGTTCTTCTATCCATTGGGGACGATTAGTTTTATTAGGAGCAGGTGGATTACTGGGATTATGGATTGTCATTTGGCTCATAGGTCAAGTGTTCGGCCTGATGGGTTCCCTGTTTAGAAATGCTCCAGCTTTGGAAGGGGAACAGTTACAATTGATGCTCAATCAGCCGCCCCTAGAGATTCCGGAAGGGCCTCCTGAAGCAACGGCAGATACGGGGCCGTTGACTCAAGAGAGGGCACAACTGGTGATTGAAACTTGGTTGAGTACGAAGGCTCAGGCCTTTGGATCTAATCATGAAGTGGATCAGTTGTCCTCAATTTTGGTCGATCCGGCTTTGAGTAGACAAAGACAACGGGCAACGCAAGATCAGCAAGATAATTTCTATGGTGAGTATGAGCATCAAGTGACGATTAATGAAGTCACGGTGAATCCGGATGACGAAGATCGGGCAACAGTTGATGCGACGGTGAATGAATCGGTAGAGTTTTATCGTAATGGTGCAGTGGATCGGGGTGCTTCTTATAGCGATGAAATTCAAGTTCAGTATCAGTTAATTCGTCAAGACGGCCAATGGCGAATTGAGGATTGGTCGGTGTAGATAGCCCATAATGCTAGGAAAGTTACTCTGTGGTACAAGTCCCTTTAGAATCCCCCAGTTATCCCTATTATCCCATTTATGTCCCAAAGGATCTCGATGTGGTCGATCCGTCCTTAGTGCGAGTTGCTCGTGATACCTATGGGGTCTATTGTGCAGTGGCGGATGGGGCGGCCCAAAAACATGCAGACCAGTTTCATCGGCCGCTAGGGGTGGTGGTGAATCAGGTGAGCTATCGGGCGGTTTTGGTGTTTCAGGAAGGGTTGGCTTTGTTGCCGACCGAGGTGTTTATTCCGTTTAACCATTTGGAAACTAAGCTGTATTAAGGGAGGCATCAGGTGTGGATTGAAATTCCGAGTATGACGATCGCCTTAATGTTAGGATTGGCGATCGGGAGTTTCCTCAATGTCGTTATCTATCGCATTCCGGCCGGCTTATCGATTCTGTTCCCTCCGTCCCATTGTCCCCTCTGTTCCCATCGGTTGAGCATCGCTGATAATATCCCGGTGTTCGGTTGGTTGGCGTTGGGGGGAAAATGCCGCTATTGTCACAGCCCGATTTCTTGGCGCTATCCCACCATTGAAGGAATTACCGGTTTACTGTTTCTAGGGGTTTATCTCCAGTTTGGACTCTCTTGGGAAACGGTGGGTTATTGCCTCTGCTTGAGTTGGCTGTTGGTACTGGCGATGATTGACTGGGATACGTTCACCTTGCCCAATAGCCTCACTCAGTTGGGGCTGGTGGCGGGTTTGCTCTATCAATTGCTCCGAGGTGGAGGAGCAGCCGCTCCGTTCCTCGATGGCATGTTTGGAGCCATTCTAGGCTTGTGGTTATTTGAAATGATTATTATTTTGGGGTCGTTTCTGCTCGGTCAAGCGGCCATGGGCGAAGGAGATGCAAAACTGGCGGCGGCGATCGGGGCTTGGTTGGGGTGGAAATTGCTGTTACTATCAGGGTTTCTGGCCTGTTTAATTGGGGCTGTTGTTGGGTTAGGCGCGATCGCCTCGGGCCAACTCAAACGCCGTCAAAAAATGCCCTTTGGCCCCTTTCTTGCCCTGGGCGGGGCCCTGACTATCTTCTGGGGCGATCGCATCATATCCACTTATATGCAGTTATTTTTCCCGCCTAACCTGATAGGATAATCGAGTGTCTTGGATTACAATTCGCACGACCTCAACTCGCTGGGAGGCAGAACTGATGGAACAGTTGCTCAGTGCCCAGGAAATCCCCACCCGCCTGGTGGATTGCGGGGTAGTCTCCTATTTAGGTATGGGGTCTCCCACTGCCGTGCAGGTTGCGCCCGAATATCGTTGGAGTGCTTTGTTGCTTCTGAGCGAAATAGAGGAGACCCCAGACGAGTAATTTAACTTTCCCTTAGATAATCTCTTTATTGTTCATGTCTTTATTTGATTGGTTTGCCAACAGACAAAAAACTTCTCCCATCAGCCCAGAACGCCAAGAGCGGGAAATTGCTGATGGGTTGTGGACGAAATGCCCCATGTGTGGAGTTTTGACCTATACGAAGGATTTACAGAGCAATCAAATGGTGTGTTTGGAATGCGAACACCATTTTCGGGTCGATAGCAATGAACGGATTGCCCAATTGATTGATAGTAAAACCTGGACTCCTTTGGATGAGCATTTGCGCCCGGACGATCCTTTAAAGTTTAAAGACCGCAAACGGTATAGCGATCGCCTCAAGGAATATCAAGCGAAAACCCATCTTAATGATGCGGTACAAACGGGTTTGGGTCAATTGGATGGCTTGCCCATTGCCCTAGCTGTGATGGACTTTGGCTTTATGGGGGGCAGCATGGGATCGGTGGTTGGGGAAAAAATTGCCCGACTGCTGGAAAAAGCGACTTCAGAGGGAATACCGGCGATCGTCATTTGTGCCTCTGGAGGGGCACGAATGCAGGAAGGAATGCTGAGTTTGATGCAAATGGCGAAAATTTCAGGAGCTGTCGAGCGTCATCAAGAAGCGGGTTTACTCTACATGCCTGTTCTCACCCATCCCACTACTGGGGGCGTAATTGCCAGTTTTGCCATGCTCGGCGATCTGATTCTGGCTGAACCGAAAGCCACCATTGGATTTGCCGGGCGACGAGTCATCGAACAAACCCTACGGGAAAAGCTCCCCGATGATTTCCAAACTTCGGAATATTTGCTGCAACATGGCTTTGTTGATTTAATTGTGCCCCGTACCCAACTGAAGAAAACTTTAGCCCAGTTGGTACGCCTCCATGGAGGGGTAGAAGAGACGGCTAAACCGATGGATAAAGGACAACAGAATGGAGATATTCCTAGCTATTCCCATTCCCTGCCCGATCCGACTCTCAACACCCATCAGGCGATCGAGAATTGAGCCTTGAATTCATCCCTGAAAATACTAGAGGTAGGGGCGATCGCCCCTACACCCATACCCCATTCTAAAACAAATCAACTATATAGCAAACCTAAATGAGTTATGTCATGGCTGCCCCTCATCCCCCAGCCCCTTCAACTACGCTCAAATAGTATGTCATTGCGAATGAAGCGAAGCGGAATGAAGCAATCTCCCTTATACCGGTAAACTCGGCGTTTCCGCTTCGCGGACATGAATACGAAGTATGCGCGTTTCGGCTGTCGCCGACATGAAAGCGAAGCTTGCGTGAAACGTAAAGCCCGAATGCTTCCCTGCGGTCGCAATGACACAAATTTCCGAATTTAATATTACTTATTATTCAACAGCATAAAGCGCTGGAATATCTCCGTACTCTTACTGAAAATATTGCGAAGAAAAGAAGGTTTTCTTAAATTCCTTACGGAATCGAATCATGTTTTATGACTTAAATTCAGGAGTTTTAACTAAAAAACTCTCTTTTTGTTGCCAGTGACTCAGTTTGATTCCTTAAAAAAACAACTTATTTTTACAGAAAATACATAAAACACAGATTTTGAACAAGATTCTGTGAATTTACGGTTGTTCTTAATGACTTCCATAAAAAACTTCAGTATTCTCAGAAGGAAATACTGAAGTGACAGGAAAGCTGAATACTTCACTACGCGCCCTTTATGGGCCAATTTCGATCGGTGACAATGGCTGAAAAACCTTTATTCAAAGACTTCTCACCCTCATTACCTATCACCCAAATAGCGCATGGTGCTATTCCACAAACCCTGAATACCTCAGTACCAATAGTTCAGCAATTGATCTGTGTCGCGATCGGGAGAAAATTACCCATGACTTCTCAAAAACTCTTTCAATGGACGAGCCTACTGCTCACAGGTGCTTCAATCTTCACGGCCAGCCACGCGCAGGCAGCCAACTTCACTTTTTCCCGCATTGCCAGCACTGATCCAAGCAGTGTTGGCTCTAGTTACAGCCAAGTCTATCGCGGCTTAGGGACTAGCGGCCACCTTTCCGCCTGGGGGCCTGCTTTCAACTTAGCTGCTGATGCCAATTACCAAGCAGGTAGAGGGATTGCCCTCAGCGATCGCGGTGGACGAGTTGCTTATCATGCCAGAACCGTCAATGGAGATGCAATCTATACTAACACTGGCGGCAGAGGACTTAATGCTCGTCGGCTTATTGCTCAGGTAGGGACTCAAATCGGGCAAGATACCATTGTCGGTTTTGGCCCTGGAATTGCGATTAGTCCCAATTGGAACGTTGCTTTTGTCGCTAAGATGTCCGATGGCAGCCAGCGTATCTACACCCGACAGAGTAGCACTGCTCCCCTAGAATTAATTGCCAGTAGCGCTAATGGCTATACTTTCGCTCCTGGACTTTCCATCAACAATAAGGGAGAGGTGGCATTTACGGCCAAAAGCAATGGAGTTGTCAATGTCTTCAAAGGAGATCCAGGAGGAATCACCCGAATCAGTCAATGCGGAGCCAACCAATGCCTCTTTCAAGCACCATCCATTAACCGTAGGGGATGGGTTAGTTTCTCCATGACCGATGGCATATATGCTGGCAATGGTGCTGCTGTCTCTCAAGTCATTACCAATCCTACTTTTGTTGCAGGCGCATACCGCGAAGCGAATATCAATGACAACGACATGATTTCTGCTTTTATCGGAGTTCTGCCTACCACTGCTATTGGTGGACCTGCTGGGCAAGCCATCCTCACTGGAGATGGTAATAGTGGCAGTGTGGTTGCTAGTAATTACTGTCCACCAGGACAAGCGCATGCCTGTCATTTTGACCCAACGAGTTCAAGCTTCATTAATATGGGCACAAGCTCCATTAACGATAGAAATGACAATATTGTTGCCTTCATGGCCAATCAAACCAACCCTAGAGACGATCGATACAAGAAAGGAATCTTTATTGGAGACGATCCCCTTAAGGATAAAGTCATTGGTATTGGTGATGCCCTAGATGGCTCAACCGTTACCGACTTGGCCATGGATCGGGGGAGTCTCAACGATAGCAATGAGATTACCTTCTGGGCTAAACTGGCTAACGGTTTTGAAGG
This sequence comes from Roseofilum capinflatum BLCC-M114, assembly GCF_030068505.1. Lineage (NCBI taxonomy): Bacteria > Bacillati > Cyanobacteriota > Cyanophyceae > Desertifilales > Desertifilaceae > Roseofilum > Roseofilum capinflatum. Next base: position 160,754 of record NZ_JAQOSO010000055.1, on the reverse strand, counting down.
TGTTTTTCGTGCAAACTCGTTTGCTGATTCTCAGTTCAACCCCTGGCTGCCCAACTGCCCCGTGCAGCAGATTAATCAGATGAACTTCTGTGGTGTGACCAGTGGTCGTTGGTTCGATCCTCCGACTGCCTACGGATTTAACTACGAAATGGACAGCGAGTCCCTGTTTACTTCAATCTTAGATTTACCCGTTGACTTTGACAATCCGTTTACCGTTTCTGTCGGAGATAACGTTCTGGGTCAATTTTCCAGTGGCGATCAAATCAACTTCAATCACTATGCTGATTTGTTAGGCGACTTGCTGGTTGAAGGGTTAGATGGTGTTATGGGTGTGAAGAACTTTACGGTTCGCACAGGGGATACCATCGATCCGACGAATCCGATGGCATTGCCGATTAAACTGGCTTTCAACACTGAAACTGCTGACTTTACGCTCAGGCCTCTCGATCCAGAGTATGAATCTTCCCAAGATATTCCAGAACCCTCAACTCTGTTCGGATTAGTTGGAGTAGGCGCTATCTTAATCCGCTTGCGCCACCGTCGTCAATCCCGGAAGCTCTAAATCCTATCGCTAGTCGTTAGGCGTGTATTGACACAATCTGTAGGGGCGATCGCCCCTACAAGCCTGGCTGATGGTTATCGGTTATGTGAAATAACTGAACCTAACTTCTCTAAAGGGCATAGCGTTACCTAAGATTGGGAGACACTTTTACGCACAGTTAAAGCAGGAGCTGCCATTTCAAGGGGGCCATCACTGGTATATTCTTGCCACAAGAGCGCCAATTCTTGAGCTTGAGCGCGTCCCCGATATTGGATCTGATACATCCTGCGAGGCCGTCCCCGTCGGGCGAGTTTCTTCCAATATCCGGTGATCATCTCTTCCTCTTCCAAGAATTTGAGGGCGCTGTAAAGCACTGTATCGGATAGGCGATATTTGGGATACTGCTTTTTCAGGAGTCGGATGAGTTCGGTTCCATAGGAGTCTTTATTGAGTAAGACGGATAAGACATAACAGACGGCTAACTCGGTATTCAAGTGAATGGGCGGTGGGTCTTGAAAAAAACGATAAATTTCTTCAAATGTCATAGCTTTTCTCTGCACAAGCATGAATGAACTCAAATCAGGTCAATGAACTGGACTTGAGTAAATGCAGCCCTGGTTATGAAAATTCCCTTACAAAACGTTAAAGACTGGCTCAGGTTAACTTGAAAAGAGATTTTGGGTAATTTTGTAGATGCACACCCGCTTGAGCCTAAATCATCTAACCCAAATGCCAGTGGTTTTGGGTTAAGTCGTTGATGGTTACCCCGATTGGTAGGTGAAATCCTTGGAGCTGAGATCTAAAGCCCTGTATGGCAACAGGGAGATTAATGGGTTGACTAACCTACATCAATAGATACAGGCGCTTCCCTTAGAATCCAGAATTGGATGATCTAAGATATACGCTTTATCCGTATCAACCATGAAGGATAACATAATTATTCTTGAGGCTACAAATAATTCTGGATTGAGGGGATATCTTAATAATCCTTTTTTGTCACTGTCCGATGATTGAAGCATTAAAATTGAGTCCTCTTCTGTCATTTTCCGAAAAAACGCCAAGCTTCTGCTCTGACTACTCACACTATCTAAGTCAGGCATTAGGGATTTGACTCTTTTTTTTCGGAACTTGACAAAAGAGGTAGAAAAGAACCAATAGGAAAAATACAAAAAATGGGAATTTAACCGTTACCTAACATTAAATTTCTCACGACGGGCTGCGTTTGATTGACAGCTCCGACTGTTTCAATCATTTGTGCCCCAGTGATTCCCCATTCTCCAGTTAGAGTTGGCTCTCCTTCATAAGCCAGGGTAAATGTCCCTCTTTGTGGATAGGGCTGGAAGGATTTGAGATACTTGGAAATATCTTGAGAAATTTGTTGGTAATCATCCGATGCCAAATAATTCCGTAAAGCCAAACGATTGGTGAAACTAATTTCAATGGCTCCTTGGAAGTCAGGTTGCATGGTGGTTTCATCAAATAAGTGCATCCGCACTTTCAGGATAGGTTGTGCCTTGGCTAGTGCAGGAGCTAAAGTTTCTTTCATCCATTTATGAAATTTTGCAACTTTTACACTGTCCTTTTTGCGAACGATGATATTGAATTTATCAGCCGAGACTAATCCTGTCGGTTGTCCATTTTCCAGTTCGTCGTAGTAAGTAACACTATTTCCAGGACTGGTTGTATAAATGACGATGTGACTAAGGAAATTAGCATCATCACCGGTTAAAGTTTCTTGGAAAGCTTTGAACCATGTGAGTCGATCTTCATTGCTTTTAAAGGTTAACTCGGCAACTCCATCGAAGTTTTCTTCTGGTAAGGAACGGGTGGTTACTCCTTCGATCTCTGGCCAAATGCCTCCTAGATTGTGATGGACTTGATGTTGCCAATACTGATATAAACCAGGAAGACGGACACAGACTGGCCCATGGACATGGCCCCAATAACCATCAAAAGTTTCTAAATCTATATCAGCCCGTTTCCAGAGGACAGCATAGTTAGTGACAACGGCTTGTTTATCTCGTTCTGAATAATCTGGCATCGTTCAGTTCACCTTTTGATAAGTAGCTTACAATATAGAATACACCCTTTTGACAGTCGTCAAGAATTTGCCGATCGCCTCTTGGAGTTTCCTGCTAGATTAAGGAATGGAGCTGTAGCGAATTACTATGCCTGATAACTCTGAATTCCATGCCCTTCCCCCTGCTGTCGAGAAATTTTCGGGGAACTTGCGTCTGACCGCTTGGATTAGCTTTTGGACTCAAGTCGTATTAGGGGCGATCGCCACGATTATCTTTTTGTTTGCCTTAATTGGTCAAGAGACACGAGCAGGAGTCCAAGATCCCGGTCGTGGAGGAGGGGCATTTTTTGCCATTTGTGGTCTTCTTGTCCTCTATTTCAGTATCGTGCAAGCCTTTCGTTACACTCGGTTAGCGCGACAACTGCGATCGCCCGATACCAGTGTCCGTCCCTCCAAGGCTACCACTATCCAAATGATTAAATTTGGCTTGGTCTGTAATATTGTCGGTATGAGCTTTTCTCTCTTAGCTGCTGAAGCCATTACCGGGATACTACTGGGTAAATCCCTCTTTCAACCCCAAGGATTGATTCCTACAGGAGCCGATCTGGGCAGATTTATTGAACCAATCGATTTATTTGTCTTGTTGGGAAATACCCATACCACGGTATCTCATTTTATCTCTATTGTTGGCAGTCTCTGGTTACTCAATGTCATTAATCGGCCTAAATCCTAAATTAACCCAAACTTAACGGTTAACTAACATCAGTTGAGTAACTGACTCTTGAATTTGGTTAATCGCTCCTAACTGTTCAATACTTTGAGCGCCGACTAACCCCCTTTGACCGACTAGCGTTGGCTGCCCATTATAAACTAGCGTCGATCGACTCCGTTGTGGGTAAGGCTGAAAAGATTTAATATACTTAGGCATATCAACAGTCAATGTTTTATACTCATCCGACTCCAGATAGCGTCTTAAAGAAAGGCGGTTTTTGAAGCTAATTTCTAAGGCCGCTTCCAGTTTCAGAGAATGATGTTGATCATAAGAGACTGTAGAGAAATCGCGATTAGAAGTCTCTATAGGATAAAGTAAATGGAGTCTCAATTTAATAACGGAAGGATTCTTCGCCAATTGAGGAGCAAAAAACAATTGCATCCACTAGTAACTATCACAGGTATCTAAATCAATATCTTGACGCATCCATAAGGGAGTATAAAGACTGATGGTAGCTTCTCGATCTCGGTCTGCATAGTTGGGCATAGTAATTGAGTTTCCCTACAGGCATGAGAAAGCATTGAGGGCAAGTGCTTTAATGGCCATCCAGTATAGATCAAGTCTGTTTATGGCCAATATTAAGTTATGTATCTCAATCCGAGAATCAATCGATCGCTCTTCTCTGTTTCTCAACCTGACTAAAACCATCCTTCTTGTTCTAACTCTTCAATCAGTTGTAAGGCTCTGGGGTCTCCGACTTTGAGCAAGGCCGATCGCGCATCTTCCCGTACTCCTAGGTCTTCGTCTTCCACAAAGGCTTCAATTAGACCATCGATCGCCCCAGCATAGACCACATTCGAGGGCATTTCGCGGGCTAGTTGACCGATAGACCAGGCACAGTTACTGCGAATGGCGGGAATGGGGTCTCGTCTTAATCCTTCAATTAGGGGCGGAATCGTGCTAATAATCGCTTCATAACTCACGTGAGTCATTTGTGCCAAGGCACTGGCAGCCCAGAGGCGCACGGCGGGGATATCGGTACGCAGGGAGTCAATCAACGGAAATAAACTGCGGCTATCGCGATTATTGCCTAATGACCAGACTAACCCTTTGCGAACATAGCCATTCCAGTCCCGTTGCAGTTGGTCAATTATGGGTTCGATTGCCTCTGAGGAAGGATTCCGTCCTAGAGCATAGGCAGCACTGACGCGCACCAAAGGACAGCGATCGCCCAATAACCGAATTAAAGGGGAAATCGCTCGATGGTCTTGGATTTCGCAAAATACCCTTGCTGCTAACATCCGCTCTTGGGTAACGGAGGATTCTAGCAAGGGCAACATTTCCTCTGGATCGGGGGGTGGGGCGCTCTCTGGAGTCCCTTCCATAGGCCCTAGGTTATCCAGGGGACTACTCAAGTCAACGTTGTCGTTGAGTACAGATTGGTCGTCATCATTGATTTGCATAATAGAGAGTGTACTCAATCTTGGGGGTCAGACTCAACTGGTTGGGCACAAACCCAGTTGCTTCCTACTGGCGATCGGGCCAAGTAGGCGATCGGGCCAAGCCGGCGATCGTTAAACAGCAAGCTCCATCAATGGTGATCAGGAGGGAAATAAAGAACAGACAACAGAACAACCCCAGGGAGTCAGAGGAGAGGAAAAGTAAAGAAATGCTCAAATGATCATGCCCTAAGTAGAGTTTCAGTACAAAGTAAGAGTGATGTGGCATCGGTTGAGTTGAAGCTGTCCCGCCCCTGAGATGACGACCCGTTAATCTGTTATGTAGATAAGCCAACCCAACTGAACACAGGCAATCTAAAAACTCGACAGTAAACCAAGAAAGTTTAGTAATGATAGTGAAGGCTTCGAGAAGTTACTCGCTTGGCTTCAAGGTAAAGAAGTATCTAACCTCCATGCTTGCATGGAAGCCACCAGTACCTATGGAGAAGCACTGGCCCAATTCCTGGTGGGACAACAGTAGGGTATAGAGCAGCAAAAACAACAAGTGCAAGAACTGATTCGAGACCATTTTCAGCGCCATCCCCACCTGGGAAAACAACAGGAGCTATTGATTGGGGCCGTCATGCGTAAACTTCTTCATTTGGCCTTTGCCTTGCTGAAGTCCCAAAAGCCTTTTGACCCCAATTACACGATCGCCGCTCCGAGCGCCGTCCCGATCGCCTCCCCTTGACATCCAAGACAGTATCTACGGGGGATCATTGCAGGAGGGAATTGGCTAAACGTGGAGACGGCGGGGGATGGCTTGTTGGTGGCGATCGCCCATTTCTGCGATCGTAGCTGCTAAAATGCCCTTAATCTCCAGACTCTCTCCTTGCACTGTGCCCATAGCCTGCCATTGATGGGGCAGTTTCTCCTGAAGATAGGCTTCCCAAGCTTCTACAAATTCTGGCGCAACCGAGACCACAATTCGGGCTAATCCTTCCCCAAACCAACTCAGATCCGGGCGTTGCTCGCCAGAGGGAAACTCAATCTGCGCTCCTAAGCCTCCCGCAATGCAGGATTCTGCCAGGGCAACCGCTAACCCGCCTTCCGCGCAATCATGGGCTGAGTTGAGCCATCCCTGACGAATGCCGTGGCGACAGGCGGCTTGCACCCGACGTTCCAAGTCAAAATCCACGGTTGGCGGTTGTCCGGCGACGGTGTGGTGCAAACTGGCGAGATATTCGGACGCGCCCAAGGTCAGATTTGCACCGGAACCCAACAGGTAGATGCGATCGCCAATTTTACGCCATCCTTGGCCGCAAATCCTCGATAAATCGGGCACTAACCCCACCATTCCCACCACAGGAGTCGGATAAATGGGCTGGGGATTTCCCGAACTATCAAGAGTTTCATTATACAGAGACACATTCCCCCCAGTGACGGGAGTGGAGAACTCCCCGCACGCTTCCGAGAGTCCCCGACAGGCTTCGGCGAGTTGCCAATAGCCGATCGCTTTTTCCGGGGAGCCAAAATTCAGATTATCGGTCACAGCAATGGGTTCTGCCCCCACACAGCTCAGATTTCGCGCCGCTTCTGCCACCACCGCTTTCGCCCCTTCGTAGGGGTTGAGATAGACGTAGCGGGAATTACAATCCACCGTTGCAGCCACCCCCGACTGCACAGCAGGCAACGGTTGAGGTTCCACGCTGTCATTCACCGGACGCAAGCGGATAATCGAGGCATCCGCGCCACCGGGAAAAACCACCGTGTTATTCTGTACCTGATGGTCATATTGGCGATAGACCCATTGCTTCGAGGCGATCGTGGGTGTATCTAAAAGATCCAGCAGGCAGTCTTTCCAGGACTTGAACTCGCCCCCAATTTCAATCCCCTCAGCCTTACAGGGGGGCAGTTCTGCCTCCGTCCATTGCCAGGCAGTTTGGGCATATTCCGGCGGCTCGGCCATCAGTTCATGGTGGTAAATGGGGGTATTATCCGAGAGTGCCGTAGCCGTAATTTCCGCAGCCGTTTGTCCTTGGAAGAGAATCCGCACAATGGGATCATCAATCACTTCTCCGGCAACCACCGCTTGCAGTCCCCAGCGATGGAAAATGTCGATTAGTTCCTGCTCCCGACCCTTGTACGCCACAAATAACATCCGCTCTTGGGATTCCGACAGTAAATACTCGTAGGGAACCATGCCGGTTTCGCGCACCGGAATTTTGTCCAGATCCAGCTCAATGCCGACCCCGCCTTTCGCCGCCATTTCTGAGGTCGAGCAGGTAATTCCGGCGGCTCCCATGTCCTGAGCAGCCACCACTGCCCCGGTTTTGAAGGCTTCGAGACAGGCTTCAATCAGGGATTTTTCCAGGAAGGGATCGCCGACTTGCACTGCGGGGCGATCGTCCATGGAGCTGTCGCTCAGTTCGGCACTAGCAAAACTCGCTCCCCCCATGCCATCGCGCCCGGTAGTCGAACCCACATAAAGAACTGGGTTACCCGTGCCAGAGGCTCCAGATTTGACAATTTCTGGGGTTTCCATCAATCCCAGAGCCATAACATTGACTAAGGGATTGCCGGTATAGGCGGGGTCAAAATAGACCTCACCGCCCACGGTGGGCACGCCTACACTATTCCCATAATGGGCAATACCATCCACAACCCCGGTAAAAATGCGACGGGTGCGGCTATCTTCCAGGGAACCGAAGCGCAGGGAGTTGAGGACGGCAATGGGGCGAGCGCCCATGGTAAAGATGTCGCGAAGGATACCACCGACTCCGGTGGCAGCGCCTTGGAAGGGTTCGATCGCCGACGGATGATTATGGGACTCAATCTTAAACGCTAACCGCAGACCTTCACCGAGATCCACCACTCCCGCATTCTCTCCAGGGCCGACCAGGATGCGATCGCCTGTTGTCGGAAACTGACTCAGGAGGGGCCGGGAGTTTTTGTAGCAACAATGCTCCGACCACATCACCCCAAACATGCCTAATTCTGCCTTATTGGGGTGTCTACCGAGGCGTTGGACAATTTCCTCATATTCCGAGGGTTTCAAGCCTTCAGAGGCAATATCTTGGGGGGAAAACGGACAGTCAGAAGGTGCAGCCATGATCGATTCGCAACAGAGAGCGCCTTTCTGATTTTAGGGCAAAAGGGCAAGGGTACAGCAGGAGAACAGCAGGAGAGAAGAGGCGATCGGGTTACTGCTTAGGGTTAAGACTATAATTTTAATTGAGTAATCTAGAACACAGGTAGGATAACTTCATTAATGATCAATAAACAATTCACAGAATCCTTAAGACGCAAGATTGATTTGCTCAAGTTATTGATGATTCAGTATGTTACAGATGAACGTAAGGATGGACAACCTGATGGTTATAAAAAATTTTATTCTGAAATCTGGTCTGAACTGAAAGACTTAAACTGGGAAAACCCAAATCCATATAAATCCCTCGAAGCGTTTTGGGTGTATTGCAGAAAAAATTTAAACACCTATGCAGAAAGAAGAGCCTATGTCGAGGACTTATATGCTGATATTTTACTCAAAACAGATGAGCTAGAACGACGCTCAAGCCGTTCAAGGCACTGGAAAAAAGCAAATAATTTACTTAAAGATGAATTAGATCCCGTGCGAATACAATGGCAGAAAGCAAAAAACTTTATTTACTCAGCTAATCCTGACTATGAAAATGCAATCAAAGAAGCGATAAATTCCATTGAATCGTGCTTAAAGATTCTTTTAAACGAACCGAGAAAAACTCTAGGTTATTTGATCAAATCAGATAACCTAGATGCTGATATTGCCAAATTAGTCTCACAGGCTTATGGGATCGCTAGTAACAAAAATGGCATAAGACATGGTGGAACCTCAATTGAGAATCTATCTAAGGATGAAGCAGAGTTTTTTCTAGATTTTTGTGCTATTGCAATTATCTATATAATTGCAAAGCTGAAGAAGTAAAATTTGATTAAGAGTTGTCACTTGACTGTAATTGTGTATAAAGAAGAGGATCTTTATATTGCCGAATGTCCAGAAGTGGGTACAGTGGATCAAGGAGAAACCATAGAACAGGCGATCGCCGGTTTAAAACAAGCCACACAACTCTATTTAGAAGAATTTCCCCTCCCAGAAACTTCGCCTCGATTTGTGACTACCATTGAGGTTAACTATGCCTAAGTTACCACGAATTTCTAGCAGAGAAGCAATTCGGGCGCTTGAGCGTTTAGATTTTGAAATTGTTCGTCAAACGGGGAGTCATGTTGTTATGAAACAGATAACTGACGAAGGAACAATTGGTTGTGTCGTTCCCTTGCATAAAGAGTTAAAAGTTGGGACGTTAAGTGGTATTCTCAGACAAGCACAAATTACTGTTGAAGAGATGAAGCTAAACCCGAATGAATATCAAACGTCGTAAACTCCTGGGTTGGGGAGCCGGAGTGACCCTAGGCTGGGCAATCAGTAAAGTGACTGTATCGAATCGCTCTCAACCTCCCTTAGAAAAGGCGATCGCCCAAAATCCTCTCACCCCTGATTCCCCCCTGCTGCGATTTATCTCCGTAGCAGATACGGGAACCGGGGCCCAGGGTCAATATGCAGTGGCCTCAGCCATGACCCAGTATGCTCAACGCTTTCCCTGTGAATTAGTTATTCTAGCCGGAGATAATATTTACAACGAGGGTGAAATAGAAAAAATTCAAGCCGTTTTTGAAGACCCCTATCGCCCCTTGCTTCAACAAGGCATTCCCTTTTACGCCTGTTTGGGAAACCACGATATTCGCACGGATAATGGTGTGCCTCAAACCCAATATCCTCTCTTTAACATGGGAGGCAAACGTTACTATAGCTTCCGTCAGAAAGCGGTGCAATTTTGGGCCTTAGATACCAATTCTAATGCAGACTGGGCCAACCAACTGGCTTGGTTAGAACAAGGTTTAAAACAATCAGACGCGCCCTGGAAAATTGTGTTTGGCCATCACCAAATCTATTCTTCTGCCCACTATGGCTTAAACAATAAATTGATTCCTATCCTTACCCCCTTATTTCAGAAATACGGAGTACAACTGTATATCAATGGCCACGATCATGTCTATGAACGCACCCACGCCATTAATGGTACAACCTACCTCATTTGTGGAGCAGGGGCAGGGGTACGAGATGTGGGTCATTCAGACTGGACAGCCTATTCTGCCTCTCGTCTGAGTTTTGCTGCCTATGAAGTTTATGGCGATCGCCTAACGATCCAAGGTATCGGCACAAATTACCAGGTTTTCGATCGAGGAGTTGTCCCCATCTCCTGAAAGGGCGCTTCGCGCGGTAATAGGTAACAGGTAATGGGTAATAGGTTCTCTTAAAAGTACCCATTACTCATTACTCATTACATCCTTCCACCTACCAAGGCGTACCAATCATCGTAAACGCCCCCCAATAATACGGATGAGAAAAAGACACACTCCCCTGATCCAAATTCTTTGGCAAAGGAATCCCTCCTTCTCCCCTCGTTCCTCGCAACTGTCCCCCATCCAAACTCACCTCACCCTCCAACATTGCCAACTGCGCCCGCCGCAGAGCCTCCGCACGAGTCGGCGCAGACTCCAACTGGTCATAAAACTTACTCATCAGCGCCAACGTCCCCACATCGCTACTGTACCAAAGACTCGCCAGCGCCGATTTCGCCCCAGACATCACCGCCAACCCTGCAAACCCCAACTCCGCCTCCTGACTCCCCAACGCCGTGCGGCAAGCACTCAACGTCAACAAATCTACAGGAGGATTCCCCCACTCTAACCCCCTCATCTCCGGCAGTTGAATCTGCGACTCCCACAACTGAATAAACGAATTGTCTGGAGCGCCCTCTTGGAAATCCGCATGAGTGGCTAAATGAATAATCGGAAACTCTCCCGTCTGATGCTCTGTCCGCAAATTCTCTACCGTAAACCCCTCATTCAGAAACGCATCCTCCCCACCAATTTCTCGCAACTCCACCGGAACCGCCGGTAAAGGCGGCATCTCCTCAAACTCCGAAGCCCCCATAGCCAAAACCTCCACCCCCTGCAAATTCCGATACTCCGGCAACGTCAGACTAAAACTGGGAATCAACCCCAAACTATACTTCTCCATCAAAAACTGCTCCCCATCATGCAAAACCGCGATCGGTAAAGACCTCAGTCCCGCATCCGGAATCATCACCAACGTCTCAATTCCCTGCTCCTCCAACGTCCCTTCTAACGGCTCAATCAGCAATTCATGCAACGCCTGTGCTGGTGGTAAATAACTCGTCGTTCGCAACTTAAACTGATTCGTCACCTCCTGACGCAACTCATTCACCAGCGCCATCACCTCCTCCCGCTTCACCTGGGGAAAATCCACTTGTATCGGTTCCTCATTCGCTGTCACCAAAATCAAGTGCAACGCATCCTCTGGATGGGGGAGACAAGCGGGGGGTGGCTCGACCCCTTCTACCTCTACAGCAGTGGGAACCGGACATACCAGCGCCGCATTCTCTTCCAACTGCCGACGACCAAACACCACATAAATCAATCCGGTTTTTACAGGCGCTTGACTGGCTTCCTCTAACCAACTCTGAATTTCCCGCAACTGCAAAATTCGGGTATTATTCTCCAAACCCAAATACACCTCATATTCGCGGGTAAATTGAGCTTCCAAAGCGGCGATCGTTTCATCTAAATTCACCTCATCGGCAGAGAGCAAAAGAGGTTGCGCCCCATGCTCCCGTCCCAGCAGCACCGCATTCACCGCACTCCCCACACCATTGTCTGAACTCCCCTCTCCCGATATTGGCACTCCAACCCCTGGAAACACCGAAGGAACAACAGGAACAGCGCCACCATTACCACTACCACTACCATTTCCACTCCCTCCCCCAGAATTAGAGGGTGCAGAGGTAGGAAACTCCGAGATAGAAGGACTCTCTGTGGGAATTAAAGGAATAGCAACCGGTGCAGTGGGTACAGGAGGAGTAACCGGTATCGTTATCGGTACATTTGTCTCTACCGTTGGCTCTTCAATGGGTGATGTTAGAGCAGTATTAATCGGTGTAACCGTTGTCGGGGTTAACCCATCATCGGTCACAATTTGGATAGTTCCCAAGGTAAACGAATCGGCAAACTCTTGATTCGATAAAGTAAACGCTCCCGTCGTAATCACCCCTTGAGTCCCATTCACCCCACCATTTCCGACGACAAACGGCTGTATCGGTGCATTCAATGTCCCTCCCTGATGCCGAATTTCAATCGTTCCCCCACCCAGTCCTCCAGCAGTGGAGATGCTGGCATTCTGGCCATTTTGGTCTATAAACGTTCCCCTAGCCTGGAAAAATGCTCCTGTAGATTCGGCAAACACATTGCCCCCCGTGCCTGCGGTTCCTCCCTGAGCATTAATAAAACCGACTTGCACATTACCAATGGGGTCAAGAAATACGGAACCTCCATCTCCTGTAGTGGCGCTGGAGTCAATATCACCGGTCGTAATTGAAACTTGCGCTTGGACATTAATATCACCTCCGGCTGTATCTCCCGCAGAAGTGAGATTTCCCGTAGTGATGCTACCCGTGGGACTGGTTAGAGTGAGACTGCCACCGCTTCCCGTGGCTGATGTATCCAAATCTCCCGTTTGAATATTGCCTTGGTTACTGGTTAAACTCAGAGGCTGACCACTGGTACTAATATCTCCCGTAGTCACGTCATTAATCGTCGTAATGGATAACCCATTGCCCCCGGTGGTAACCTGCCCTTGAATATTTAAACGATTTAAGGGATTAGTTTCCCCTAGATTACCATTGAGGCTAATCTCTCCCGTACCTGATTCTAAAGTGAGTCCAGCATTGCCATCAATTGTGCCGCCAATATTGAGGTTACCCTCTCCTGTTCCCGTACTCAGCAGCGCATCTGCACCGAGATTAATAGCACCATTGAGGTTAATATCGTTATTGGCCGTGGTAATATCGGCATTCAAGTTGATTTGAGCTGCATTTAAGGTAATGGAGGCATTATCGTTTCCTGTAAGCGTGCCATTTACTGTTAGACTCGATCCAGTGAGAACGGTAACGGGATCTTGAAATGTTAAACTGCCCTCAGTCACCACTGTTCCTGATAAGGTATTGCGTCCAATGGCGATCGCCTGAAACCCATTTTGCCAGTTTTGAATATCTTCACTGCTGATTTCTAAAGTATTGGAGTCATTATTATCTATTCCTCCCAGTCGAATATTTTGGCTATTAGTGAACGGTTCTATGGTTAGATTTCCAGTACCAGCCAGGGAACCCTCAAAACTCATGTCATCGGCAACCAAAGTAATATCGCCAAGGGGAACAGAATTACCCACTGCACCAAAGAATTGTAGGTCTCCTGTACCGGTTTGTACCGTTAAGTTTTCTCCCCCTGCTGTTGTCCCATCAACGGTATTATCAAAAGTCAGGTTACCATTATTTGTGGTAAAGGTAACGCTACTACCTAAAATTACTGCATCATTATAGCTCTGCTCTCCTGTCGTGGTGATATCTGCATTAATTTCAGTCGTTCCCCCTGCATTTGTCCTGATTTGACCAGCATTGACGGTATCATTAATCTGAGTCAATCCTGTACTATCAATCGTAAAATTAGCTAAGGGATTGGTGCTGCCAACTTTTCCATTAAAGGTAATATTTCCTGTGCCTGCATCTACCTTAAAATCTTGCGTTCCATCCAGGGTTTGCCCAAAGGTAATATCCCCATTGCCACTTTCTAAGATTAAGTTGTCATTGACTTGCACAGACCCATTATAGGTTTGCCCTCCGGTTGTGGTGACATTGCCATTCAGGGTGGTATTTCCATTCACGGTTAAACCGGTTAATGGGTTAGGACTTCCCACTGCATCAGAAAAGATAATTTCTCCTGCATTGACGGTTAAATCTTCGGTTCCTGAAATGGGATTAGAAAAAGCTATATTAGCGCCACCACTGTCTAAAGTAACGGAGTTATTCAGTTGCACGAATCCATTATAGGTTTGCCCTCCAGTTGTGGTAATATCGCCATTTAGGGCTGTGGTTCCATTAACGGTTAATTGATTTAAGGGGTCAATACTCCCGACTGCATCCGCAAAGGTAATATTATCACTATTAACGGTTAAGGTGTGAGCGCCATCTACTGTATTGGCAAAGCTGATGTTACCGTTACCACTCTCTAAAATAACTGAGTTATCCAATTGCACAGAACCCGTATAGGTTTGATCTGTTGTGGTGGTAATATTGTTATTGAGTCTTGTATTTCCATTAACGTTTAAACGATTTAAGGGGTCAACACTCCCCACCGCGTCGGAAAAGGTAATACTGTCACTATTAAGGGTTAAATCTTGAGCGCCATCCAAGGTTTGCCCAAAGGTAATGTTATTGGTGCTGTTGAGGGTGAGATTATCGTTTAATTGAACGGCATTATTATAGGTTTGGGTGTCTGTGGTGGTAATGTTTGCATTGAGTTGAGTGGCTCCGGTAACGGTTAAGTTATTTAAGGGGGTTGTGTTGCCGACAGGACTGGTAAAGGTTGCGCCTCCTGAGTTGAGGATTAAGGTTTGATTGCCATTGATGGTATTGTCTAAGTTGATGAATCCGCCGTTACTGTCTAAGGTGATATCATCCACTAAATTCAAGGGAGGAGCCAGGGTCATGGCTCCATTAGAGGTTAAATTATCGTCTAAATTGAGGAGTTGGCTACCTTGAATATTGAGTTGACCAGCACTTTGAATTCCAGTAATTCCTGAAACGGTACTCACGGTATTTTGAGGAGGGTTAATTAAGATATCGCCGGTGTCGAGAAAGAGATTGCCAGAACGAGTAATAGCAGCCAATTGACTCCCTTTAATATAGAGGGGATCAGTTTCTGTGCCAATGGCGTTGGCATCTAAAAGAACCCTGCCACCAAAGATAGCTGAATTGACGGGGGAGCTATCTAAAATACTTCCAGTGGCGATAAATTCCCCGGTTTGATTGGGGCTTAAGGTTAAGGCGTTGAAAAACTCTAGAGTTTCTCCTTTGAGAACAAGCGTATATTGTCGAGGAGGTGCAGGATTGCCGCTATTATTGAGATCTAAGGCTGCAATACTAATCGTGCCGGTATTTTCAATGGTGACGGTTCCAGTAGTGTCGATATTTTGGGACATTTCGACTTCATTTAAGCTGAATTGTCCGGGGATATCTTGACCGAGAAAAATGGTGGCATTTGGATTTTGAGGACGCAAGTTAATGTTGCTACCAGAGGATGAATTGATCTGGCAACAATCCATATTAATATCACTGGCTGTAATGTCTAGATTTCCGGTGATTAATTGATTTTGGGATAAAGTGAATAGACCCCCAATATCAAAATTTAGAGGATTACCATTGGTTTCGATTAAGCCTTGAACTCTGAGATCGCCGGCGGCGTTTAAGATTACTGGATCTTTGAAGTTTGCGGTGATCCCAAAACCAGTGATGGGGAGAACATCTAAGTTGCCTGCTGGTGATTCGAGGGTGATGGAGTTAAAGCCGTCTTGAAATAAGTTGATTTCGTCGTGATTTAAGAAGGTGAGATAACCAAAGTTATCGCCGCCAATTTCAATATCTAAACCTGGAGATTGGGGTTGTAGGGTTAAATTTCCTGTGCCAGAAATGGGCTGGGTAATGTAGGGGGAATCTGTAATGATCTGAATATCGCCTGTGCCTGCACTAATGGATGCAGTAGAATTTAAGCTAATAAATCCTCCGATAGTGGCTGCATTGAGGGTAATGTTTCCGCCTTGAGAGTCGAGAGTTCCTTGAAGATTAATGCCATTGCCTCCAGCTAAACTGGTGCCATCTAGGTTAATGGTTCCTCCCCCAGAGTTGACGGGTGCGTTAATTAAAATTCCAGAGTCGAGGGTGATATTGGATATTCCAGTGAGGGTGATGGAACCGCTTTGGGTGGAAATGGGTTGGTTAATATAAACTGAGCCATCGCTGGCTGTAAAGTTGAGGTTGAGGCGATCGCCGCCACTACTGGTATTACTGTCAAAAATTTGTCCTTGAATGTCAATGTTACCAGCAGCATTCAGAGTGAGGGTGCTAGTGCCGATGCTGTTAAAATCTAAGTCTGTAGATAAGGTAATATCACCATTTTCTAAGCCTCCTGTGCCTACAGTGGTAATTTCTACGTTTGAGCTATTGCTTAAAGCAGTAGTAATTAAATCGACTCCTAATTGGGCGGTGCTGCCGGTGGGGGTAAAGGGGGCGCTGGTGTTAATATTGGTATTGCCATTTCCGGCAACAATTTCTACATTGTAGGGATCGATTAACCATGTGCCTCCCTCCCCAAAGGGGGCGGAAGTATCGGGGGTTTGGGTGAGGTCTAAGGACTGTAAGCCACTGGTTTCGATGAAGCCTCCGTTGCCGGAATGTTGCCCGCCTCTGGCGCTTAGGGTTCCATAGATTCTGGCGGTTTCTTCGGCAAAAATGATAATTTGTCCCCCATCTCCGGCTTCTAAAGCGTCGGCGGAGAGTTGGGAATTGGGGCTGATAAAGGTGCGGGAGGCGTTGGGTAAAATGCCTTGTCCTTGTATGTCTCCGCCGACAAAAATTTCACCACCGCCATTGATGCCAGAGGCGTTGATGTTGGCATCAATGACTCCTATTTGTTGTCCTAAAATCTGCATTTCTCCCCCTTGATTTCCCGATACATCGAGGGTTCCTGATGTGATATTCAGTCCGCTGGATGGGGGGAGCGTGATGCCACTGCCGGTTAATTCCACTTGTCCCTGTGAATTGACGGTCATTTGGTTGGCATGACTGAGGAAACCGCCGGTAATCAGTTGGGGTAAAGAGGGGGGTTGAATGGGAGTTTCTGGGGTTGTGGGTGTTTCGGATAGGGGTAAGTCGAGGGTTAAAAGATGTCCTTCTTGGGAAATGCGGACGACTTGCTCGCCGGGAATGGCGGCAATGGTGATTTTTCCGCCAGGTGCTTCTAGGGTTCCCAGGTTAATGGTGGTTCCGCCTAGGAGGGTGAGGTGCTGTTGGGGATTAACGGTTAAGTTGCCTTCGTTGATGATTGTGCCGGGATTAGTGTAGGGAAATTGAAATTCACTGGGTATACCGATTAAGTTGGCGTAATTATTCTCTCCTTGAGCATTAAACCAAGTATTATTACCAAATCCGATCGCCGTTGCTGTGGTTGCAGTGAAGTCTGCGGGGACGTTGAGCTGGGCGTTGGGGCCGAAAATGATGCCCGCAGGGTTCATCAGATAGAGGTTGGCATTACCTCCAGCGACTTGAATGAGTCCGTTGATGAGGGACGCTTCACCTCCCACCACCCGACCGAGAATGTTTTGAATGTGGGGTTGGGCGATGAAGTTGGCCACTTCTCCAGGGTTTAAGCCCAGTTGTTGAAAGCTGTGGAATAGATTGGAACCGGCTTGGGTTCCCCCCGTGATCTGATATTGAGTGCCATTAGGAATCACTTGGGTTCCGGTGGCATCTTGGGCTGGGGTAATGGAGGGTTGAGCGTAGGTAGGTACTGCATAGGACAGAAAGACACAGAAGGCAGTAATGGATTTCCACATGATGAGCTTGGGTGAGGAGTCGAACTGTTCCCATCATACTCATTTAGGTTTGCACTATTAAAATCGTGCAATCTGTGTAGTGCGAGTCATGTGAAGTCTAGGTTTTAGCCGCCTAACCCACCCTACGCTAATGCACATTTTTAGCTGTGTCACGGCACTACGAGGGTTGGCTTAATTAGTTTCAGTCGGACGGGGTGGCCTTGCTGAGGCGATCGCGCTCTTGTATAAGAGGCAAATTATAGTATAAGCTAAATCTATTGGTATGATTTGAAAAAAATGTTTACATTCATAGGAGATCCCAAGCCTCCAGGGAGGATATCTTGACGCAACTAAATTATACAATGATAAATACTCTTAATCCTATCCAACCCAAGACTTTGGGTAGAGAAGGTTAAGTTATGATCTTTTTTTATGTCTTATTGGTAACAAGCAATTCAGAAGATTATACTCAAGTTTATCGGTTCTTAAATGAGGCTCCCACTTCAGCCACACGGGATCTAGGTTTTCAAGTTGACTGTTGCCATCATTTAGAAGAGGCGATCGCCCAACTCTCAGAAAAACACTTTGATGTTCTGTTAATCTCTCTCAATTCCCCAGATAGTCAAGCGATGGACACCTTACAGAACTGTCAGGAACAGTTTCCCCACCTGGCTATTGTGGTGTTTACAGAAAATCGGGATGAAACCCTGCGGGTTCAATGTCTACAGTTAGGGGCCCAGGGCTATCTCGTCAAAGATCAAATCGATAGTAAGCTTTTAGTCTACTCCCTGCGATTGGCGATCGAGCAAAAACGTCAACTGCAAGTTTTACAGCAAAATCAATTAAAACGGCTGCAAGAACAAGAAATTATGGGTCTTAGACATATTGCTGATACCGTCAAAACCCAGATTACTGCTAAACTGTTTGGATTATCCTTATTACGAGAATCCTCACCGGAAATCTTTCAAGAAATTGTACAACAATATGGAGAGTTAATGGACTTGTCTATGGAACAAAGGGTTTATAAAGTTGACTATAACATTTCCGAGCAACTGCGGAACATGGGGGAACAGCTCGGATTCTTAAAAGCATCCCCTAGAGATGTGGTTGAAATTCACACTCAAGTTTTGAAAGCAAAAACCCAAAACAGCAATCCGGTTAAAGCGCAAGCTTATGTATCTGAAGGGCGACTCATGGTTTTAGAATTAATGGGTTACTTAGCCTCTTACTATCGGAAATACTTTATTGGCTTAAGTAAACTTAATGTCACCAAAAATTACAAAAACTTGAAACCGTAATGCACCACTATTTACTCAAGCTCTATATTACTGGGAATACGCCCAAGTCCCAACGAGCGATCGCCAATCTTATAGAGATTTGTACTAGCCAACTTGAAGACCAATATGAACTAAAAATTATTGACGTTCTAGAAGAACCCGAATTAGCAGAAACAGAAAAAATCTTAGTCACGCCCACCCTGATTAAACAGCTTCCGCAACCCATTCAGAGGATTATCGGCGATCTCTCTAATCTGGATACGGTACTCCTAGGACTAGATTTGATTCCAGAGACGAGAGACAATGAAAGAAACGAATCCTGAGATTCTCATCCATCCTTCAATTAATCAAACCACTATTGATGACTGTAGACAAGTATCCAGACTCAGAGGCAATTGAGAAGCTTGAAACCGGTATTCCCGGATTTGACTTTCTGTCCCAAGGAGGGCTACCCAAGCATCGGGCAACCCTAGTAGTGGGAACCGCAGGGAGTGCAAAAACCGTATTTGCCACCCAATTTCTGGCCGAAGGGATTAAACGGGGCGAAAATGGTATATTTATCACCTTTGAAGAACCGCCAAAAGCCATCCGTAAGAATATGCGCGGGTTTGGTTGGAAAATTCGGCAATGGGAAGACAACCGGCAATGGGCCTTTGTGGATGCCTCTCCTCAACCGGGAGATAAACCCATTGTCAGTGGGGAATACGATCTCGGTGCATTGTTAGCTCGGATTGAGTTTGCTATCCGTAAATACAATGCAAAGCGAGTATCAATGGACTCTTTGGGGGCGATTTTTTCCCACTTGACAGATAATGCCCAAGTTCGTAATGACTTGTTTAAAATTGCCTCCGTTCTGCGAGAATTAGAAGTGACCTCTATTCTGACAGCCGAGCGCACGTCGGAGTATGGCGAAATTAGTCGTTATGGGGTGGAAGAGTTTGTGGCCGATAATGTGGTCATTTTACGCAATGTTCTCTGTGAGGAGAAACGCCGCCGCACCATCGAGATCCTTAAATATCGGGGCACAGAACACCAGAATGGGGAATTTCCGTTTACGATCATTCCCAGGCAAGGGGTTACGATCATTCCCCTATCGGCGATCGAATTGGAACAACGTTCTTCTAATATTCGTATTAGTTCAGGTAGCTTAGAACTCGATCGCATGTGCGGAGGTGGGTTCTTTCGCGACTCCATTATCCTCGTCTCTGGAGCCACCGGAACCGGTAAAACCTTAATGGTAACGGAATTTATGGTGGGTGGCTTTAAAAACAACGAGCGCTGTCTGCTATTTGCCTTTGAAGAAAGTCGCGAACAACTCTATCGAAACGCGATCGGATGGGGGGTAGACTTCCAAAAAATGGAGCAAGAAGGCCTGTTAAGAGTCGTCTGTCGCTATCCAGAAACCACCGGTTTAGATAGTCATCTGATTCAGATGAAAGAAATTATTGAAGACTTTAGACCCAATCGTGTGGCGGTCGATAGTCTTTCTGCCCTAGAACGAGTCTCGAACTTGAAAGGATTTCGGGAGTTTATTATTGGATTAACTTCCTTTATTAAACAACAAGAAGTGGCCGGATTATTCACGTCTACTACACCCACATTGGTGGGCGGAACCTCGATCACCGAAGCCCATATTTCCACGATTACTGACTCCATTATTTTGCTCAGATATGTGGAAATGTATGGAGAAATGCGGCGCGGTCTCACTGTCTTAAAAATGCGGGGTTCTATGCATGATAAAGATATCCGTGAGTTTTCCATTGATGCAGATGGAATGCATATTGGTAAGCCCTTCCGCAATGTGACGGGTATTCTAGCTGGAAATCCCATGTATATGGCCCAAAGTGAGGTCGATCGCCTCACGGGTTTATTCGATCAAGGTGTTGACTTTAGCTAAAGTAGAAGATCCTGACTATGACCGCTCCTGATTCATCCGAAGAAGATAAGCAACTCGAACAGGAGGCTCGTGCGGGACGCGAGTTTTCCTTAGCCGAACTCATTAGTCGAGAGGGGGGAGATTTCTTAAAAGGGGAATCCCCCATTCCTAAATTGGCCCAAGCGAGGACGGAAATCAACCGATTTATTGTTAATCACTTACCCGATTCATCTGGCTGTTTACAATCGGTTCTACAAACCTGGGTTAGCCTGGATGAAGCGAAAGTGAGTCAACATTTAGACGACCCCTTACGCGCCCTTGAAGAGATGATTGCCTCCATTTTAGACAATCAACAGTTACTGTATGAATTGGTCAAGCAAGTGGATTTTCGCTGGGGTCAACTGTATCAAGAAAAACCCTATTTTCAACGACCCGGCCAACCCCCTCACCCAGAGGATGAATATACCCATGAATCGGTCTATCAAACCCTGAGTGAGTTCCTAGACGGTGTGAAGTTAGGGAATAGGGAATAGGGAATAGGGAATAGGGATTACAGCGCAAAGCACTGTAAGATCTCAGTGAACGATTAAACTTTGTCGGTTTTTCTGGACAAATTTTCCTGTACTTGCAATTATGCAGGGGTAATGAACGATCTTTTTGGTGATGAGGAGAGATATCGATGGCAACCATTACGGGAACCCCTTTCAATGATTTTCTGGGTGGAACGCCCTTTTCCGATCTGATTTTAGGTTTTGAGGGGAATGATAGCCTCTATGGGGTTGATGATAACGATCAAATTTATGGCAACCAAGGTGTAGATTTAATTTCCGGTAACCGAGGGGATGATGCGATCTTTGGGGGACAAGGGAATGATGTGATCTTTGGGGGACAAAATAACGATCGCATTTTTGGCAACCGAGGGGACGATCAGATCAATGGTAACCGGGATGAAGATATTCTCTATGGGGGCCAGGGCAATGATATTGTTCGAGGAGGTCAAGGAAATGACCAATTATGGGGGGATTTTGGCGATGATATCCTCTATGGGGATAATGGCAGCGATACGGTAACGGGGGGTGCAGGTAATGATATTTTTGTCATTGGTGTGTCTGCTGCTCCGAATGCTCGCACCACTGGAGGCCGTCGCATGGAAGATGCGGATGTGTTTACCGATTTCCGTTTGGGGGAAGATGCGATCGGTTTGAGTAATGGTTTACGCTTTGAAGATTTGGAAATCTTGCCGGGAATGGGCAATCAAACGATTATTAAGGATATGCAAACGGATGATTTTCTGGTCATTGTTGAGGGAGTCAATTCTACTGAGTTGAGTGAGGCGAATTTTCGTACTGTACCGGGGCAATTTACAATTTGGGTTTGAGATCGAGTCCGGGTAATCAATGAAAATACAGCTTACCAAGCGAAGCACTGTATAGCAGTAAGGTAGGCAGGGTCTGCTGGTAGACTTTGAATGATATTGCAGGGTTATCCTGTCCACCCTACGAAGGTTGGCTATTATAACGGTTTAATCCTGACGGTAATCCGTATGGAAGTTTGTCGAGGGCATTGATTACTATAAATGTAGAAATTTAAGTTACTGGAGAAGAGAATGTACGATCCAGATAAGCGCAAGTTACTTTCAGCTCTATGTCAAGGCTCTATTTTCTTTAGTTTATTGTGGGTTTCGGTGGGAGTGCCGATCGCCATTTCTGTCATCTCTGACGATCCGGTGGTCAAGGAGAATGCGAAAGAGTCCCTCAATTTCCACTTTAATGTGTGGTTATACGAAATCATTTTTGGTGTACTCACCATCGTCTTGATTGGGTGGCCCCTGCTAGGACTATTGCAACTGATGAGTGTGATCTTACCGGTTTTGGCGATCGCCCATTGTCTGAGCCAACCGGAAACCAGCTATCGCTATCCCTTTATCTTTCGTCTCCTCTAGGTTAACTCAAATAAGCCATCACCCCACCCACGAATAAACCCAAAACCGAGGTGATGGCTAAAATAAAAAAGGCTTGCCACTCCGTAAACCCCAACGTTTGTAAATCCAGGCGAGCTAATGCACCGGCACAGAGCAGTACAAAACTCCGATAAAACACATGAATTCGGGATAAAATTAACACCGAGAAAAAGCAGAGGGTAACCACAGCTAACAACAACCCTAAATCGCTTTGAAATCCCTTGACAATCCCCTCTTTCAACTGTCGCAAAGGAGCCGTGAGCAATGCCGTAAAACTCAGGGCTAACAGGATTTCCAGAATCCAAAGACGAACCTCCGCCGAGAACGACGGAGGTTGTTCTGACCAATTCAGAGGCGGAAGGGCCGCCGCAAAACTGGTATAAGAGATCAGTAGAATGGCGAGGGAAGGCCAGGGCAGTTTCTCAATCATATTTAACCAAGACCTCCCACTTTATACTGTGACTATTGAACCGCAGGATTAGGATTTTTCACTGGCTCCAACCCGGTCTTGGCGCTTGTCCCGCATGGACGAGGCATTTCTATTGCGTTTAGCCAATTTAGGTTTGGGAGTGGTGTATTTCACATCATCTTCCGTGGCATCATAGTCCGTTTCTGCCCAAGCTGGACGGGTACTATCATAGGCCATTTGCAAAGCAGCCGCCGCGATCGCATGGGGTTCATAACCTTCTTCACTCAACTTCGCCACCAAAGGCAAGAAGGAAGCCATCCGCTCTCCAGTCACCGCATCGCTAACTTGCTCTTGCAAGCGGTCAATATGCCGGGCTTCAATCTGAGCGCGAGTCGGAATCCGATTCACAGTTAACCGTTGACGCACATAGCGTTCAATTTGGCCCAGTTTACGGCGCTCAAAGGATTGTACCAAACAAATCGCCGTCCCATCCTTACCGGCCCGTCCTGTCCGACCAATGCGGTGGACATAATTTTCCAGGTTGTCGGGTAAATCGTAGTTAATCACATGGGAGAGGTCATCCACATGCAATCCTCGTGCCGCGATATCGGTTGCCACCACCCAACGCACTTGACGATGGCGGAAGCGAGTCATTAACCGCTCCCGTTGGGATTGGCTTAAGTCCCCGTGATACTCATCCACACTATAACCAGCCGATTGCAGTTGACTGGTCAACTCGGCCGCTTGGCGACGGGTACGCACAAAGATAATCGCTGAATCCGGGCTTTCCATTTCTAGAATCGGTTGCAGCGCCCGTTGTTTCGTCCATCCGCGTGGAATCATATAAGCAATTTGCTCAATATGAACCGGAGCCGCTTTGGTACGCTCCACGGTCACCGTAATGGGAGATTTCAGGAACCGTTCCACTAAAGAGCGGATTGAAGGGGGCATGGTGGCAGAGAAACAAGCGGTTTGTCGCTCTGTGGGCACTTGAGATAAGATTTTCTCCACATCTTGAATAAAGCCCATATTCAGCATTTCATCGGCTTCATCTAAGACCACCCAAGAGAGGTCTTTGAGTGTCAGTTCTTTGCGGTCGAGTAAATCAATCACCCGCCCTGGGGTTCCCACCACAATATGCACTCCATTTCTGAGCCGTTGGATCTGGCGCTCAATGGACTGACCCCCATAAATAGCGGTCACCCGAATCCGTTTATCTCCGGTTAAATCACGAATGGCTTTGCGGACTTGTTCAGCTAATTCCCGCGTTGGGGTCAGAATCAGGGCTTGGGGGTTGTGGGCCTCAAGATCGAGGCTTTCTAAAATCGGCAAGGCAAAGGTTGCAGTTTTACCGGTTCCCGTTTGCGCTTGGCCAACCACATCTTGATTCTGAAGTAAATGGGGAATGGCTTTGATTTGAATTTCTGTGGGTTCAACAAACCCAATGCTTTCTAAATATTGGGCACGGTTTTCAGAAATTCCGAGTTCTTGAAATGAAACAGTCATTAATACTCCTTAGTATGAATGGAAATTTTAAGTCCGATGTCAGCGTGAGTTAACGCAGGACAGCGAGGGGTATTGAGTGTAGCTAAAGTACAGCTCTAAATTCGATCGCCATAGAGGTCATAAGCATCCGCATCTGTAATCTTGACCCAAATCAGCTTTCCTAGGGGCTCCGAATTGTCTTGAGGTCTGACATACACTACGCCATCGACTTCTGGAGCAAATCGGGCCGAGCGACCGATTAAATCTTGGGTGTCTGGGAAAGTTCCTTCCACCAGTACCTGGACTCTTTTGCCAATTTCGGCCTGATTTCGCTTGAGGGAAATGGGTTGTTGTCGCTCCATGAGTTGATTGCGACGCTGTTCTTTGACCGGTTCCGGAACCGGGTTTTCAAAGCGAGAAGCGGGGGCTTCTTCTTCGGGAGAGAAGGCAAATACGCCGACATGATCGAATTGATGACGCTCTACAAAGTCACACAAGTGATCGAAGTGGGTTTGGGTTTCACCGGGAAACCCGACAATAAAGGTCGTTCGGAAGACTCCATTGGGGATCGCTTGTTTCAGGTTCTCGATGATTTGATCGTTAACCTGACCTTGCCAAGGGCGATTCATGGCCCGAAGGATATCGGGATGGGAGTGTTGCAGAGGTAAATCGAGATAGGGCAGGATATTGGGGGTGTCTTGGATGGCGGCAATCACCTCTGGGGTAAAGCCGGTGGGATAGGTATAATGCATCCGTATCCAAGGAATATCCACCTGTCCGAGCGCTCTGAGGAGTTGAGCCAGTGCTGGCTTTCCATAGAGGTCAGCTCCGTAATTGGTGGTAATTTGGGAGATCAAGACCAGTTCTTGAACCCCTTCCTCCGCTAACCGGTGGGCTTCAGCAACGATGGATTCGATGGGGCGCGATCGCTGCTTTCCACGCAGGTGGGGAATAATGCAAAACGCGCATTTATAATCGCATCCTTCGGCAATTCTCAGATAGGCCACCCCTTCGGTTGTTGTCCGATAACGGGGGGTTTGGTGGTCGGCGATGTAGGTGGGGTTGCTGGAAACGGCGATCGGGCGATCGCCTCCTTGTACCCGTTCCATCACCTCTACGATTTTCTGATAATCTCCTGTTCCTACCACCGCTACCGCTTCCGGTAGGGCATCCAGGAGGTCTTGTTGATAGTGTTGGGCCATACAGCCCGTTATCACAATTTTTTTATCCGCCTCTGCGAGTTCGACGAGGGTTTGAACCGATTCTTGTCGAGACTGTTGGATAAAACTACAGGTGTTAACAATGACATAATCGGCTAACTCTTCGTTTGAATCAACGCCGTAGCCTGCTTCAACGAGCAAACCGAGCATATGTTCGGTGTCGATTCGGTTTTTTTCACAGCCCAAGTGGGCGATCGCGATTGTTGGCTTATTGCCCATGGAGTTTTTCAATCAGTGGATCACAGGATTTAGATCAGCTACACAAGGCTACAACAGCTTTGCTGCTCTCTCTAACCAGTTGATAATGCACCGCTTTCGTGCCGTTTGATCCACTCAAGAGGTAGTCCTCGGCAATTCACGGTGACTTTAACGATTATCCTAGCGCAAATTTGAAGTTTTGCAACATTCCTAAACATTTTCATTGGATCTGGGCGGCTCTTTCTCCTCTATTCCGTCGTGTCCTACTGCCCACCAACCGATAGAATTAACGTAGGATAGAACGATTAGGACTCGGAGCAGCTCTAGCCAAACTCAGCCCATCCGAAATCTTCTCTATCCTGTACTTCCCCAACCCTGGGCCGACCTCTAACCCCTTCTGTTAAGCTTAATGCCAACGCCTTTCATGTTGACTACTGAAGAATTTAGTGAACGATTTCCCCTATTCAATACCGCTAACCCGGAGACCCTCGATCGCCTATTGTCCATTGCCCAAGAACATGAATATCCTGCCCAACGAGCGGTGTTAATGGAAGACGCTTGGGGAAATGCGGTGTTTTTCATTGTCTCTGGTTGGGTCAAAGTCCGCCGTCTCTCCGATAAGAACGACATGACGATCGCCATCCTCGGCCCGGGCAACTTTTTTGGCGAAATGGCGATTTTAGATGAATCTCCCCGCTCTACCGATGTGATTGCCCTCTCTCCCGTTACCCTAGTGAGCGTCTCGGCCCAACGTTTTATTCAAGCTCTGTTTAATGATTCCCAGCTCCATCATCGCATGTTGCAGTTAATGGTTCGCCGTCTGCGTCAAAATAATGTCCGCTTTCAACTGCGAAACCAACCACCCGCCGTTAAACTGGCTAATACCTTGGTGCGGTTAGCCGAAGATTATGGCACGGATACCCAGCAAGGGGTAGTCATTTTTAATGCAGACTTTCAAGATTTGGCGGATGTCTCCGATATTGGCTTACAGGAAACTCAGAAAATCATGGAAAAGCTGCAAGAAAAAAAATGGATTGCGATCGATCTCGATGAAAATCGTCTGTTTTTAATTAACAAAAAACAACTCAAGCACTTAGCCGGCATGGGTTAAATTAATCTCCTGATGTCTATTATTATCTGCTCTTAAATCATCATGACTCAAGTCGCTGTTCCTCAACCTACCCTGTCTAACGATCCTCAAGTGGCGATCGCCTATCAAGTCGCCATGCCCCAACCCAGTAATCACCTCTATGAAGTGACCCTACGCATTTCCGGTTGGCAAGCTGACCAACTCGATCTCCTCTTTCCCGTGTGGAGTCCCGGCTCTTACCTCGTCCGGGAATACGCTAAAAATCTACAAGACTTTCAAGTTCATGACTCAGAAGCCAACCCTTTAGTTTATCACAAACAAAGTAAAAATCACTGGCAAATTAACACCCAAAACACTTCAGAAATCCTCATTTTTTATCGCATCTATGCCAATGAACTCACCGTTCGCACCAGCCATTTAGATGCCTCCCATGGCTACTTTAACGGCACTTGCCTATTTTTCCAAGTTCTAGGAATAGAGCAAACCCCTATTACCGTGAAAATCATCCTTCCGGATACCACTTGGAACATTAGCACCGCCCTGCCCAAAGTTCCAGGGAAAAGTACCACCTTTCAAGCCAAAAACTTCGATCACCTGGTGGATAGTCCCTTTGAAATAGGCACTCATGCCATCTATTATTTCCAAACCCTTAATAAAAGCCATGAATTAGCCGTTTGGGGTCAAAGCAATCTAGAACCAGAAAGAGCCATTAATGATATAGAAAAAATCATCCAAGTCGAATCAGAACTCTTTGGCGGACTCCCCTACGATCGCTATCTGTTCATCCTCCACCTGGCTCGCAGTCGCGGCGGTTTGGAACACAAAGACTCCTGTTCCTTAATTTTCGACCGCTTCAGTTTCCGCGATCGCGACAAATACGCCTCCTTCATGCAACTGGTTGCCCATGAATTTTTCCACCTCTGGAACGTCAAACGCCTGCGTCCTATCGGTCTAGAAACCTATGACTATACCCAAGAAAACTACACTTCATCCCTATGGTTTTGTGAAGGGGCAACCTCCTACTATGATATGATCATTCCCCTGCGAGCCGGAATTTATGATGCCCGCCATTTCTTGAACGAACTGAGCAAAGAAATCACCCGCTATCAAAACACCCCAGGGCGTTGGATTCAACCCCTGCACGAATCCAGTTTTGACGCTTGGATTAAGCTCTATCGCTCCGATGCCAACAGTCGCAATAACCAGATCTCCTACTACCTCAAAGGCGAGTTGGTATCCTTCATCCTCGATCTGATGATTCGCGCTCACCATCAAAATCGGCGATCGTTCGATGATATCATGATACAAATGTGGGAAAAATTCGGCAAAACCGAAACCGGTTATACCCCAGAGCAACTGCAAGACACCATCGAATCCATTGCCCATATTCCCCTAGAAACATTCTTCCATACCGCCCTAGATACCACTCAAGATTTGGAATTCAACACCTATCTAAAACCTTTTGGTTTACAACTCAAAGCTGAGATAAAATCCCCTGATGTTCCCCACTTAGGCATCACCGTCAAATCTGAACACGGAAACAATATCGTTAAATATGTAGAACTTCATTCTCCTGCCTATAACGTAGGCATTGATGCCGGAGATCAACTCTTAGCCTTAGACGGGTTGCGCGTCAGTGCAGACGACCTCAATCACCGCTTAAAAGACTATAATCCAGGAGATTCTATTACCCTAACCCTCTTCCATGGGGATCAACTCAAAACCCTAACCGTCACCCTAGCCCAACCCAAGCCCACCTCCTATTATCTGACCCCCTTACCCAACCCTTCATCCCTGCAACAGAAAAACTTTGAAGGATGGTTAGGAGTCTCTTTGAAAGCCGTTTTTAGTAACGGAGGAAAAGAGTAATATCAAATCCTCAAATGTTTGCTACATTGATGAATTCTTCTAAGCGATCGCCGATCGCTCTGGCAATCCCTTCTTTACCCATCATCTTTTCTGGTGCATAATCCTCTGAGACCCAATAGGCAACTTGTTCGCCGTTCTCACCCATCTCTTCTCCGCGATTGGCCACCACTGCATTATACCCCTGTGCGAGTCTCTGTTGGGCAATGCCCATCAATTCTTCATGACTGACTTGTTCCTGATATTTGAACGTCACCATATACAAGTCTGGGAACTGCGCCCGTACCCGTTCAATCACTTTAGCCGTGGGCACTAATTTCAGGGACTGCATTGCCCCACCACTGGGAATTTTACCCGGTAATACCTGCTCCGGTTGATAATCAGCAACGGCCGCGGAAAAGATAGCAAAAATATAGGGAGTTTCCTGTAACTGTTCTAAAACCAATTGGGCATACTGTTCATAGGTTTGAGCGAGTTCATAGGGTAAATAGGGAGGTGGGGTATCACCACCAGTTCCTAGTATTAACTGGACTTCCGCCCCTCGTAAATATAGTTCTTCGGTGATTTTGATGCTTAATGTGCCGCGAAAGCGATTGGTGATTCGGCGAATATTATCAATAGGTACGGGAGTCGGGCCGCCGGTCACTAAAACAGGAATTCCTTTTAAGCGAGAAGAACTGATTAAACGAGAAACCGCCGTAACAATCGAGCGCAAATCCGGTAAGTTATCTTTGCCATAAGCTTGTTTGGGGGGCATAATTTCTACACCCCAGCGCTGTAATTGCTGTAGAGATTCGGTTAAAATTCGATTGTGTAAACTGCCGTGCATCGTCGGCACAATTAGAATTTTGGTTTGTCCCTGTTCCAGTTTCCCTAATGCAGACGCGAGGGTAGAGGTGATGACTCCATCGGCGATACCATAGCGCATTTTATTAATCGTATTGTAGGTCGCAGGAGCAACGACATAGGCATCAAAAGGGGCTTCATCGCTGAGATGTTCGGCAGCCGCCGTCAGTTTGGTAATGACTCGATGGGTGGTACTCCATTCGAGGCTGTCGAGGGTGGTATAGCGTAGGGCTTCCGTAGAGGTAAAGGCGACAACTTCTGCCCCTTCGCGCCTAAGTTCCCTGGCTAATAAGGGGGCTTTAAGGGCAGCAATACTGCCGGTAATCAGTAGAGCAATCCGTTTTCCTTGTAGATGGGTTCCATGTAGGGGAACTTCGCGATCGCCTAATTCAGAGGAGGGAGGTGGAGTGAAATACCAAGGTTCCATATCAGAAGGGTAATGGGTAATAGGTCATATTTTGCTTGAGGTTTGCGTCCCCTAACATTACAAAACATTGAGAAAAATGGCTCGGATGTAAAGGGGGATCGGCGATCGCTATACAATACTCAAATACTCTTAATTGATTTAGATACTCGTCGATCAATCCCTAACTATGTTTCCCATTCATCGCCCTCGCCGCCTTCGTAACTCTGCCACTTTGCGCCGCATGGTGCAAGAAAATGTAGTCACCACTAATGATTTGATTTATCCGTTGTTTGCGCTGCCGGGTGAAGGAGTCGCCAAGGAAGTGCGATCGATGCCCGGTGTGTATCAGCTCTCGGTAGATAAAATTGTAGACGAAGCCAAAGAAGTCTACGATCTCGGTATTCCCGCCATTATCCTGTTTGGCATTCCTGAAACCAAAGATATCGATGCAACCGGCGCTTGGCATGATTGTGGGATGATCCAAAAAGCCGCCACAGCAGTCAAAGAAGCAGTTCCCGATCTAGTGGTCATTGCAGACACTTGTTTATGTGAGTATACCAGTCATGGCCATTGTGGATATTTAGAAGTGGGAGATCTGACCGGACGGGTTTTAAACGATCCCACCTTAGAATTATTGAAAAAAACCGCCGTATCCCAAGCCAAAGCCGGAGCCGACGTGATTGCCCCATCAGGAATGATGGATGGGTTTGTCCAAGCCATTCGAGCCGGGTTAGATGAAGCCGGGTTTGAAGAGATCCCGATCTTATCCTATGCAGCTAAGTATGCTTCCTCCTATTATGGCCCCTTCCGAGATGCAGCAGAGTCTTCCCCCCAATTTGGCGATCGCCGCACCTATCAAATGGACCCAGCCAATAGTCGGGAAGCCATCAAGGAAATTGACCTAGATATAGCTGAAGGCGCAGACATGCTAATGGTCAAACCCGCCTTAGCCTACATGGATGTCATCTGGCAAGTTAAACAAGCCTCCAATCTCCCCGTCGCCGCTTACAACGTCTCTGGAGAATATTCCATGGTCAAAGCGGCTGCCCTGAATGACTGGATTGATGAAAAGCGGGTAGTTATGGAAACCCTAACCAGCTTCAAGCGTGCCGGTGCAGATCTGATCTTGACCTATCACGCTAAAGACGCTGCCCGGTGGCTTCAAGGCTAATTACCGACAGTTTGAGAAAATGCGGGTAGCATGAGTGAGTGTAAACCTGGTTCACTCACCATGTCCAAAACGAATATCATCATTTCGCTATTCTTAATCTTTGTACCGATCTCGATCGCCGGCCATTTTCTCGAATGGGGATCGACAACCATCTTTATCACGGCTGCTTTAGCCATTATCCCCCTAGCCGCTTGGATGGGCATCGCCACAGAAGAAATTGCTGTGGTTCTCGGGCCCAATTTGGGAGGATTGATGAATGCCACCTTCGGTAATGCCACTGAATTAATTATTGGTTTGGTCGCCTTAAAAGCCGGCTTAGTCAGCGTTGTCAAAGCCAGTATTACCGGCTCCATCATCAGTAACCTGCTCCTGGTGATGGGGTTTGCCATGTTTTTAGGCGGCATTCGCTATAAGGAGCAAAATTTTACCTCAGTTGTGGCACGTCTAAATGCCTCAGCCATGAACCTAGCGGTAATTGCCATCTTGGTTCCCACCGCAGTCGATGTCACCTCAGATGGGATCGCCGAATCCACCATGCAAACCCTATCCGGTGCAGTCTCCATCGTTTTAATTGTGGTCTACTTGCTCACCCTACTCTTTTCCATGAAAACCCATTCCTATCTCTATGATGTAGGCTTGGCAGAAAATGAGGAGGAAGGAGAAGAAGAACCCCACGAAAAGCCCAATCTGGTCTTGTGGAGCGTGGTGCTGCTGGTTGCTACGGTAGTGGTGGCCGTCGAATCAGAACTGTTAGTGGATTCTTTGGAAGAGGCGACCTCTTATTTAGGCTTAACGGCTCTGTTTACCGGGGTAATTTTGGTTCCCATTATTGGTAATGCGGCTGAACATGCTACCGCCGTCACCGTCGCCATGAAGAATAAGATGGAATTATCCGTTTCTGTGGCTATGGGATCGAGTTTGCAAATTGCCCTATTTGTGGCTCCGGTGTTGGTGTTAGCAGGAGTATTTTTTCACCAACCCATGGATCTCGATTTTAATCCCTTTGAATTAGTCGCCGTGGTTGTAGCCGTTTTACTGGCCAATTCCGTCAGCTCTGATGGTCGTTCTGATTGGTTGGAAGGCTCCCTATTATTGGCAACCTATATTGTTTTAGGGTTGGCGTTCTTCTTCCATCCGGCGATCGAAGGATTAGGTTAAAATCCTTTTTTGACCGTAGGGTGGGCAAGCCAATTAGGGCACATTCTCAATTCTCTGATTAGACCTTGCCCACCGGTTAGGTACTAGATAACCCACCTAACACGGAGATTGGTGTTTAGAGTTGTTTTTCCGGGCTTTATATAGATAATTTTTTGCTATAATTCAAGAAAGATCTAGTATTTTTGTGGTCTATATTTTTATACTTGTTTTACCCATAAGGCTCTGCATCCTTAGCCCGATCGCCTACCTCACCTCCCTCCCCCCTCCACTTTAACATGAAAATTCCCAATTTAAAACTCAGTGAATTTGCTGCCAAAGACCCGACTTTAGCTCAAAACGAAACAGATAGTTTATCCGACAGCCTGCTGTTAAAAATCATTGTTGGCATCACGACTTTAGGAGTCAGTATGGCAACTTACTACAGCTATCAAGTCTTGCGAAATTCTTACCTGGAAAGCTTAAAGCAAAACGCGATCTTGGAAGTGCAGGGAGGAGTAGATGAAGTCGATAAATGGCTGGCGACCCAAAAAGCGGAAACGGCTGCGATCGCGGCTAGTCCAACCTTGCAGACGATGGATTGGTCTCAAGTCGAACCCTATTTGCAAGCAGAAGAGACCCGGTTAAAAGACTTTTTCTACTTTGCAATGGTCAATCCCGATGGTTCCTATTACAATACCAAAGTTGGATTCGCTAAGGGTAAGAACCTCAAAGATCGCAAGCACATTAAGATGGCGATGGCCGGGACAACTTACGTTTCCGATCCGGTTCCTGCTCGCACACTCAATGACACAACCATCGTAGTTGTCACCGCTCCAGTTTGGTCATTAAATCCTGAAGAGAAAACCCCCATCGGTGTCACCAGTGGGATTATGTCTTTAGAACAAGTCACTAATGTTGTTAGTGGTCTAAACTATGGAAACGGTAGTTATGCATTTGCTCTCAATGCAGAAGGAGAACCGATTATTTATGCGGGCGATCGCGTAGAAGAAGTCGAAGAAAAGGAAGAAAACCAAGATTTCCAACGCCTCAGTCAACAAATACTGAGAAAAGAACGGGGCATTGAAGGGATGCAAATCGATGGCAAAAAGGTTTATATCGCCCATGTCCCCATCACAGAAGCCGACTGGTCGATCGCCCTCGTTATTCCCCGCGAAAATATCGAATCTCAACTCAGACCCCTAGAGATAATCGCCTTAGTCGTAGCTGGACTAACCATCCTCACCATCGCCATCCTGCAACAAGTACAACGCTTCAAGCAACGGCAGCTACAACGTTCCAAAGAAGCAGCAGATGCAGCCAACCAAGCTAAAAGCGCCTTCATCGCCAACATGAGCCACGAGTTGCGAAGCCCCCTCAACGCCATCCTCGGCTTTACTCAAATCATGACCCGCTCTCAAACCCTACCCAAAGAGCATCAAGAAAGCGTCAGCATCATCAACCGCAGTGGCGAACACCTGCTCACCTTAATTAACAACGTCCTTGATCTCTCCAAAATCGAAGCTGGGCGCGTCACACTCAACCCAAAAAACTTCGACCTCCACCGCCTCCTGGATGACATCCACGATATGTTCCAACTCAAAGCCGCAGATAAAGGCTTACACTTATCCTTAGAACCAGCCCCCAATCTCCCCCGCTACATTCGCACCGATGAAGTGAAACTGCGCCAAATCCTAATTAACCTGATTAACAACGCCCTCAAATTTACCCAACAAGGGGGCATCTGTGTCAGAAGTCAAAGCATGAATAACTCTAAAATTGCCTTTGAAGTGGAAGATACAGGCCCAGGCATCGCCCCAGAAGATCTCAAGACACTCTTTGAAGCGTTTAGTCAAACTGAAAGCGGGAAGCAATCCCAAGAAGGAACCGGTTTGGGATTATCGATCAGTCGCCAATTCGTTCAAGTGATGGGGGGCGAAATGCACGTTAGTTCCACGCTGGGCAAAGGAACGATATTTACCTTTGAGATTGCCTACGAAGAAGTAGAAGCGACTGAAATAGAAAATCAGCAAGTTAACCAACGCCGGATTATCGGGTTGGAGCCAGACCAACCTCGCTATCGCATCCTCATCGTTGATGATAAATCGATTAATCGGCAATTGCTCGTCAAACTCCTGAATCCTTTAGGTTTCGAGCTGAATGAAGCGAGTAACGGCAAAGAAGCAGTAGAAATGTGCGAGCAATGGCAACCGCACTTAATCTGGATGGATATGCGGATGCCGGTGATGAATGGATTTGAAGCGACTCAAAAGATTAAAGCGACTACCGCAGGACAAGCGACAGCAATCATTGCATTAACAGCCAGTGTCTTAGAAGAGGAACGAGCAGTCGTTGTATCTGCTGGATGCGATGATTTCTTGCGTAAACCGTTTCGCGAAGATGATATTTTCAAGATGATGGAGCAGCATTTAGGGGTGCGCTATGTTTATGAAGATTTAACTCAGTCACAGCAGGAGAATCTCCAGGAAGCAGAGGTATTAAGTTCGGAAAATATACTCGCTTTTCCCCCTGAAGTGTTGGTTCAATTACGGAGGGCAGTAGTCAGCGCCAATAAGCGAGAAATGGCGACAGTAGTTGAGGCAATTGCCAAAGAAAATACTGCTTTAGCGGAGGCGATCGCTAGTTGTTGCCATAATTTTGAATATGATAAAATTTTAAACCTGATCCCCCAGGATAGAACTGAACTATGAACAATGAGAATTTACCCCTAGGTCAAATTGCTGTGGTTGACGATACGGTAGCTAACTTGCATCTACTTTGTAATTTGTTGGAGAATGCGGGTTATGATGTGCGTCCTTTTCCTAGGGGTAAACTCGCTCTTGAGGGAATTGCTTATTCTCTCCCAGATTTAGTGTTGCTTGATATCCAGATGCCAGAAATTAATGGCTATGAAGTCTGTGAGAAACTGAAGGCTGACGAATTAACTGAAAATATTCCTGTAATTTTTATTAGTGCCTTAAATGAAACCTTTGATAAGGTAAAAGCTTTTGAAGTGGGTGGGGTAGATTATATTAGCAAGCCATTTCAAGCAGAGGAGGTTTTGGCACGGGTGGAAACTCATCTAAACCTGTACCAAATGAAGAAAAAATTACAAGAAACGAATGTCATTCAAGCAGAAACAATTGTTGAACAAAATATTGAGCTTCGACAACTTAATCAATCGTTAGAGGAAGCAAATAAAGTATTGCAGAATCAATATAAGGAATTACAAAAGACTCAATTACAACTCATTAAAACTGAAAAAATGTCAACTCTGGGTGGTTTGGTAGCAGGGGTGGCACACGAAATTAATAATCCCTTGAATTTTATCCAAGGTAATCTTAAGTATGCCCTGGGATATGTTGACGATTTACTGGGTCATTTATCGATCTATCAAGAGCAATGTTCACCGACACCTGAAATTGAAGAAAATGCTGAAGAAATAGAATTGGATTTTTTGACTGAAGACCTTCCTAAACTGATCAAATCTATGGTAGATGGGGTAAAGCGTATTGAAAAGATTAGTAAATCTTTGCGAACCTTGTCTCGCACAGATACTGATAAGGAAACTGAATTTGATCTACACGAAGGACTCGATAGTACGCTGTTAATCCTAAAGTATCGCCTCAAAGCTAACGAACACCGCCCGGCTATCGAAATTGTCAAAAACTATGGGGATATCCCCGCAATTAAATGCTATGCTGGGCAAATCAATCAAGTGTTTATGAATCTCTTGGCTAATGCGATTGATGCCCTGGATGAAAGTAATGCGGGCAAAACATTTGCAGAAATCAAAAACGCCCCGAATCGCATTACCCTAACCACAAAAATAAACGAAGATCGGAAGAGTCTTATGGTCGGAATTGCTGACAATGGAATAGGAATGCCAGGAGAAGTAAAAGCACGCATTTTCGAGCAAGGATTTACGACTAAGAAAGTTGGCAAAGGGACGGGTTTGGGAATGGCGATCGCGCACCAAATTGTGGTCAAAACCCACGGAGGCAGCCTGGAAGTCCACTCCCAACTCGGTAAAGGAACACAGTTCTGCATTCATTTGCCCCTCCAAGATCGCCCTCATTGATAGCAGGGACTTTTGACGATGACTAGCACCTAGGGCTATATAATGCTCTAAAAAGCCATGCCGAGAGTGCGATCGCTCATGCCTGAATCTTCTGTTTCTCCCGCTTCCTTAACGTTTGCTGTTAGCTTAGATGACCCAACTCCAGAAGAAACCCCAGATCAACCGGTTGATCCGATGCCTTCAGAAGCACCTGTAAGCCAAGATGAGGCTCAACCAGAAGGGGATCATCCTCCGGATGCGGAACTTGATGGCCAAGAAATGCCACCGGAAAAGCAACAGTTGAAAGATATTCCGGTGCGCTTGAAGTCCCAAGGCTCCCATTTTTGTCTGGTTTTACCGCCAGAGGGAGAATTAAGCTGTACTTGGACGGAGTTGTTTCAACAGATTCAGGTGTTGCTCAAGGGGAGCGATCGCCTGCGAGAATCGAATGTACCCGTTCATTTAATCGCTCAAGATCGCTTGTTGGATATGCGCCAATTGCAGGCGATCGCCGATATCCTCAAACAATCTAAGCTTGAGTTAGAACAAGTCGAAACCCAACGCCGCCAAACTGCCGTGGCTGCTGCCACTTCCGGCTATTCGGTGCAACAAGTAACGCGCACCGATCCCCTCAAGTCGGCTCCCTCCCAACCCCTACAACTGCAAGAAGAACCCCTCTATCTGCATACCACCTTGCGATCGGGGGTAGAAATTCGCCATAAAGGAACCGTCATTATCCAAGGAGATGTCAATCCCGGAGCCTCTGTTGTCGCTGATGGCGATATCCTGGTTTGGGGAAGACTGCGAGGTGTGGCCCATGCCGGGGCGATCGGGAACCCCGAATGTGTGATCATGGCCTTAGACATGGAACCGACTCAAGTGCGGATCGCCGGTCAAGTCGCCAGAGCGCCTCAACATTCCTTACCCAAACCCTATCCAGAAGTCGCCTACGCCACCCCCGAAGGCATTCGCATTGCTGGAGCCATGGAGTTTCAGAAAGTCCGTCAAGCTCTAGCCGATGAACAACCCGAAGTTTAACCCCATCTGTTAAAACCCTAAACTGCCTTGCTATAATCAACCGATTAATAATATGGTCAAAAAAGTTAGCCCCAAAAAGCACATTGCTATGTGGACTTGTGCCAGAAGCCGCTCCACACTGATGACGCGAGCTTTTCAGCAATTAGATGGGTGTGTGGTTTTTGATGAGCCATTGTATCCTCCTTATCTGGCCACACAAGAAGTTGACCATCCCCATAGATCGGAGATTATTGAACATTACGAAACAGATTATCAAAAGGTTATCCTAAAAATAACTGGTGATTTACCACAAGGAGCCAGTTTTTCATTTCAAAAACATACAGCCAATAATCTTCCTAAAAATCTTGATTTAGACTGGTTGTTGAATTTTGAAAACTTCTTTTTAATCAGGCATCCTCGCGAAATTATCGCTTCTAGACAAAATGTATATCATTATCCAAAAGACTTCACTTTAGAGGAAATTGGATTAGAAGACCTGTATAATCTTTTCAGAAGGCTTCAGAAATGGACGGGAAAAGATCCCTTAGTAGTGGATTCGACTGACCTTATCAAAAATCCTCGCAAGGTTTTACAGGCATTATGCACTCACCTTGGTCGAGATTATTCCGATCGCATGTTAACTTGGGAGAGTGGAATCAGAGAGACTGACCCACTATGGGCAAAAAGTTGGTATACAACAATTGTTAATTCAAGTGGGTTTATTCCTTTCACTCAGCAAGAGATAACCTTGCCCAAATATTTAAGTTCTATTACTGAAAAATGTTTACCTTTTTATGATAAACTATATGAGTACCGTATAGTCCTCTAAATAAATGGTTAGAAAGAACAGAACCTCATTTTATGATTAAGAACAAACAATATCGCATCAATAAGTCTGAAATTCCGGATAATATGCCATGGGTTGATGTCATAAAAAAAGTCATTGGTAAAAATGTGATTCGGTGGTACATCAGCAAAATAGAAGAGGAGTATATTGCTATTGAAGCCACCCTATACACTGATAATTTCTCTGAACTCAATCAATCGGTAGAAGCAGAATATTATCCACAGAAAAGTGTAGTAATTAATCTGGTTCCAACGGGGATTGGTTGTAGTATAGGTGGCTATGCTGGTGATGCGACACCAACCGCTAACTTATTAGCCACGACAGTTGATTATTTAGTGACTAACCCCAATACGGTGAATGCTTCCAATTTCATCAATTTAAAGGAGAATGTTGTCTATGCGGAAGGACATTCCATTGATTTGTTTTCTCAAGGAATGGTTAATTTTTATCTTCCTTATGCTAATACAGTTGGACTAATTATTGAAAAATCAGAAAGTTGGAAAATTGATATTCTGTTCAATATTATCAATGCCATTCGAGCGATTTATGGTGTTAATATTATAGATCCTATCATTACAGATGAACGGATTTACAGTCGATGTATTCAGAATGAGGTTGGAGCATTTGTTGGCACTGTAGATAATCCAGAAGTGCTATTGAATGCCAGTCAAGAACTGATTCAAAAGGGCGCTAATGCTATAGCGGTTACAACCAATGTTCAAGATCTCCCTTCTGAAATGTATGCTAGACATTTTAGGGGTGAATGTCCTAATCCAGTAGGTGGCGTTGAAGCAATTATTTCTCACCTCATAATGAAAAAATTCAAAATACCAGTCGCTCACGCTCCATTGATGAACATTAAAGATTTAGATTTGAAAGAAAATGTTGTTGATGCGAGAGGGGCAGGGGAGATGGCATCTACCAGTGGTTTAGCTTGTATCTTAGTTGGATTACACAAAGCTCCACAAATTAAGATACAAACCAACACTCGCATAGCTGATATTGTTAATGTTAATAATGTTTTGGCAGTGGTTATCCCTGCAACTTGTTTAGGCGGTGTGCCAGTTTTACAAGCACAAAAATACAATATACCTGTGATTGCAGTTCATGAAAACCAGACCATTTTAGATATATCTCAGTCGAAACTTAAATTAAATAATGTAATTGAAGTTACGAGTTATGCTGAAGCTGCTGGAATAATATTAGCACTGAAAAATGGGATCAATTTAGCCAGCCTATCTAGACCCTTAGAAACGTTCCTTTTCAAAGAAAAATAATTATGGATATTAGCGAGAAAAAAGATTGGTCAGGAGTTTATACTCACGTAACTCCAGTCCCCTATTTGAAAATGGTGTCTGAACAAGAGTATCAAGTTCCTAGCTATGCGCTAAACTATCTCAAGCCTTTGGTGAAAAAACTATATAGCGAACTTAAACGTCCAATCAACATTGTAGATATTGGAGCATCTTATGGCATTATTTCTAGTCTTTTACTTCATGATTTGAGGCTAGAGGATTTAATTGATTTTTTTGTTGAAAAAGAAAATAAAACATGGGATGAAATAGAATCATTTTATGCCTATCAAAAAGTTCGTCACACAGAATATCGATTTTATGTGGCCGATAGCTCTAAACCGGCAATGGATTTTTCAGAACAGGTGAATTTGTGTGAAAAATCTTATTGCTTTGATATGAAAAATGAAGAAATTCCGGAAGACTTTAAACAGGTTGTTGCTCAAGCCGATCTGTTTATAGCAACTGGTTCTCTTGCCTATATTGGTGAATATTTCTTTGAGCAAGTCTTTCCAATCATATCGGCTCAAAAAAATAGTCCATTATTTGCTTTTGTGATCTATAGAGCTTTTTATTCCAATTCAATTGAAAAGGTGTTTGGAGATCACGAATACACTCTTTTAAGGAGTGATTTTATTTTGAAAAAAGGGAGGAGATTTGCAAGTCAATCAGAACAAGAAAAAACTCTTCACTATCTGGGTGAACAGAATGTAGATACAGTTGGATTGGAACAAGAAGGATATTATGCTGGTGAATTTCACCTTGGTGTACCCAATTTTCAAAAAGAAAGTCTAGACCATTGGTTAAAAGAAATTTCCAGTAATATGATTGAGAAAGTGGTTATTCATGAACCAGCTTGAACAGAATAGGCGGTGCTTAGATCCATAAGGGGATAGTGAAAAATAACAGGACAAATAACCCATAGCCAACCCTGATAAAATATAATGTTCTATAAATCAATACCAAAAGGGCGATCGCTCATGCCTGATTCTTCTATATCTCCCGCATCCTTAAGGTTTGCTGTCAGCTTAGATGCAGCTCCTCCAGAGGAGACCCTGGATCAACCGGTTCATAAAGTTTAATCAACTCTGTTAAAACCCTAAACTGCCTTGCTATAATCAACAGCCGTGACCCTGCCAAAGAAATCGCCATCATGAGCCGTATTATCGTCGTTACATCAGGAAAGGGAGGAGTAGGTAAAACCACCTGCACCGCTAATTTAGGAATGGCTCTGGCTCAACGGGGACGACGAGTCGTCCTAGTTGATGCCGATTTTGGCTTGAGGAATTTGGATCTGCTCCTCGGTTTAGAAAACCGGATTGTCTATACCGCAGTGGAAGTGATTGCGGGAGAGTGCCGCTTAGAACAAGCCTTAGTCCGAGATAAGCGTCAGTCGAAGTTGGTGCTATTACCAGCAGCTCAAAATCGCACCAAAGATGCCATTACTCCCGATCAGATGGCTAAGTTGATTCATCGCTTGAGTCCCAGCTTTGATTATGTGATCGTCGATTGTCCGGCCGGGATTGAAATGGGGTTCCAAAATGCGATCGCCGCAGCACAAGAAGCCGTGATTGTCACCACCCCCGAAATTGCGGCTGTACGGGATGCTGACCGGGTGATTGGTCTGTTGGAAGCTAACAGTATTCGTAAAATTCGCTTAATTGTCAATCGCATTCGCCCCAACATGGTGGAAGCCAATGACATGATGTCGGTTCAGGATGTTCAGGAAATT
This sequence comes from Roseofilum capinflatum BLCC-M114, assembly GCF_030068505.1. NCBI lineage: Bacteria > Bacillati > Cyanobacteriota > Cyanophyceae > Desertifilales > Desertifilaceae > Roseofilum > Roseofilum capinflatum. Next base: position 119,615 of record NZ_JAQOSO010000055.1, on the reverse strand, counting down.
CTCGCCATTCCCCTCTTGGGGATTATTCCCGATGATGAACGGGTGATTGTCTCTACTAACCGAGGGGAACCCCTGGTACTATCTGGTGCTGGAGAGTCCTCTTTACCAGGAATGGCCTACGGTAATATTGCTCGCCGTCTGGAAGGGGAAAAAGTCCCCTTTCTCGATTTGGCTCCCCCCCAAGGAAATTTCTTCAGCCGCTTGTTTCAGATGTTCCGCAAGGGATGAGCAGCGTGAATCCCCACTCCCCACTCCCCACTCCCTACTCCCCACTCCCTACTCCCTATGTTAAACAATCTTCTAGAACGCTTTCTTCCCTGGAAAACTCGCCCGTCTAGTCGTGAGGAGGTTAAACAGCGCTTGAAGTTGGTGCTGGCTTATGACCGAGCGGGGATTAGTCCAGGAATGCTCAATGCCATGCGGGATGATATTGTGGCGGTGCTGTCTCGCTATGTGGAGATTGATGACGAACAATTGGAGTTTGCCATAGAAAATAGCGATCGCACTACAGCTTTGATTGCTAATTTTCCCATTCGCCGGATTAAAAAGACGGCTGAACCGGAAGTTTCTTCCTCAGAAGAAGAAAAAGAAGAAGAAGAAGAGAACCTCTCCACCTCTCCCCCTGAACCAGAATCGGCTGAAGAATCAGCTCCAGAATTAGAGGAGCTATTTGTCGAAGATGCCCCCCTAGAATCTTCTCAACCTTCTCCGAGTGCATCAGCTCCAGGAAAAAAGGAGGAACAGGCGATCGACTCTTCTGCACCCTCTGAACCCACGGAATCCCTTAAAAAAACAGATTTACCCCCGAAATCTAGCCAAAAACAACGAAAATTGCCCAAATCTGAGTAAGATAAAGTCAATCGTTTTACTTTGTCTTACGAATGAACTTGGAATCTGATGCACAAAAACCCACTTGTGACTCCTTACGTGCTTGTGTCAAGGCACTGGGTCTAGCTCAGATTGAGCGCCATATCTTCATTTGCGCGGATCAGAGCGTTCCTAAATGTTGCGATCGCCAACAGAGTCTTGAATCTTGGAATTATCTCAAAACTCGCTTAAAAGAGTTGAAGTTAGATCGGCCCACCCCAGACCAGCCGACCAGTATTTTTCGCTCTAAGAGTCATTGCCTACGAGTTTGCCAAAACGGCCCCATTCTCGTAGTTTATCCGGATGGAGTTTGGTATCATAGCTGCACTCCAGACGTGATCGAGCAGATTATCATGCAGCACCTCCTAGGAAATCAGGTCGTTGAAGACTATGCCTTCCTCGTCCATCCCTTGCCAAATTTATCCGTAATTTCATCATGATTTTTCAGGAAATTCGGAGAGCCAGAGGAAAAAATCAGTGAATTCCGCATAAAAATCATTGGATCATTCGATTGTTTCCGCAAAAGTACGCTATAATCAAGAAAATCCACTGAGCTAATATCAGTATATTCACCAAAAACACTTAATCTGATCCTCAGTTCTCCAATCTCGGAGAAATCTCAGGTTTTTTGGGACAAGGCAGAAACTCAAACGTTCTTCCTATTGATTTCCTGAAAATAGAGGAATATACTGAATCAATAGTAGTTGATAATGAACTGAATGAGGTTATACGGATATGACAACTGACCAAAAGCAATTACTCCTGATTGACGACGACCCTAACCTAATTCTGTTGGTGCAGGATTACTTAGAATTCCGGGGATACGAAGTGACAACAGCCGAAAACGGACAAAAAGCCCTCGACATCTTACAGCAACAAACTCCAGATATGATCATCTGTGATGTGATGATGCCGGAAATGGATGGTTATGAGTTTGTGCAAAAAGTCCGAGAAAATGAGCAAACCGCCTGGATTCCCGTTCTGTTTTTATCCGCTAAAGGCCAAAGTCAAGACCGGGTGAAAGGCTTGAGCAAAGGCGCTGATGTCTATATGGTTAAACCCTTTGAACCCGAAGAACTCGTCGCTCAAGTTGAATCTTCCCTCAAACAGGCTTCCCGGATGATGCATTATCCCTACAAAGGGAATAATAGTGAAGTTAATTTCCCCAAAGTCCCTGAAGATGTCACCTTAACGCCTACGGAGCGCAAAGTGGTACAAAAAGTGGCTCAAGGCAGTTCTAATCGCGAGATTGCCGAGATCTTAAATGTGAGTCAACGCACTGTAGAAAGCCATGTCTCTAATATGTTGGGTAAAACTAACTTGCACAACCGCACCGAGTTAGCTCGTTGGGCTATGGAAAATAATCTCGCTTAGGAGCGGCAATTAGGCTAACCGAATTGAATGATAAGGGTTGCATCTTTACTTAATTTAGGTTTTCATCTCCATTGCCCAGTCTGAAACTATAGCTCTACTCCTCCAAACCACCTTTGGACACTGATCAGATTAGGGAGTGACAAGGAGATCTAATTTCTGATATACTACTCTAGGCATGAGTCTGCTGGTGTAACTCAGTTGGTAGAGTAGCTGATTTGTAATCAGCCTGTCAGGAGTTCGAGTCTCCTCACCAGCTTTTCCCTCTATCTCTTGACTATGAAATGAGGCCGGTTTTAGGTTCGCTTTCACAATGGATAGATTGCGGAGATGTTCCAGATAGGAGAATGGAGTCTTTTGATTGGCTGCCCATCCCTACTTAAGGCATATTTTTAAAGATATGGCGTAAATCCCATTGATATTCGCAGCTATATCCTTTCTCTATCCATTCTTGTACATCAGAGTCTACCAGGCGATACAATTGGTCGCAACTGGGTTGATAAAATTGGCTGATTCCTGCCCACATGAAACTGCGAATCACATCTAATGCGGTCTTCAAACCTGATTCTGTATTGCCAGGAATGCCTTTTTCTTGGACGGTATAAGTCTCCATCCAAATGCCATGACTACCGAGGATAATTTGTCCTAACCATTGGGCGCGGGGGAGATGGCGAGCTGAGGTGATCATTTGCACGTGGTGAACGCCCCAGTTTTTAAGAATGGGTAACGTATAGTAAAAGTTTTCAAAGGTGGAATTGGCGCAGCGCTCTAACCAGACTTGATTTTGGGGGGCAGCATTGGTTTCAAATAGGCGTACAATACAAGGATCGTCGGCCCCTTGGGAAATTAAAATGGGAATGTTGGGATGATTTTTGGCTACTTGCGTCATATATACTTCCCGGCGAATGCTACCTCCTAGCATTAAATAGACATCGAGGGGAGATTGGGACGCAGCCGAGAGGTTTTGGAAGGTGGCGATCGCCCACCCACTGCCAACGACTATACTTAGGCTAAGGACGATTAACGCGCCTAACCGCAACCAACGACGCAGCACAGGAGACCCCAGGAGCGTCCACATCTTCATGACTACCTCCAGATAATGGGCTAGGGATGCGATTCTGAGTATAGGATCTGAGTATAGGCGATCGCCATTTTCCTTAGTGGATGTAAAGTTATGTTATGTTCACTGGCCTAACTTGGGGAAAAGTGGCACACAATAGGGAAAGTGAGCTATTCGTCTTGAAGTAGAATCAAAGAGCTTCCTTGAGTATCTTGCATTCTTCGATCGACTCAGTATTCCTGCCCCGTGCATCAAGTGCATCAGTTGAGGGATAAAACTGAAGATAAAAACTCAATAGGACAGCTCACTCTCTAACCTCGATCGCGGCTAATCCCAATGAACTGGTATAAAAACTGCTTAAAACCACTTCAGATTGCGTTGCTCACGGGTACACTGACCACGACAGCAACCCTATCTTTACTCGGTACAGCCTGGTGTCAATCAGTCCGTGCAGCCCTACAGGATAGTCCCAAAGCAATTGTGGATGAAACCTGGCAAATTGTAAACCGTGAGTATGTAGACCCCAATTTTAATCAAGTGGATTGGTTAAAGGTGCGAGAGGAACTCCTCGATCGCCAGTATACCAGCCCCAACCAAGCCTATCGAGCCATTCGCGCGGCCCTAGAACAGCTCAACGACCCCTATACCCGTTTTCTTGACCCCAACCAATTTAAGCGGCTCACCGAGCAAACCTCTGGAGAGTTATCCGGGGTGGGCATTTCCTTAGAAATTCATCCCCAAACCCGCCGATTAACCGTGATTCAACCCTATGATAAATCCCCAGCCTTCAAAGCGGGGATTCTCCCTGGAGATATCATTTTAGCCATTGATGGCCAGTCTACGGAGGGCATGTCTTTGCAAACAGCCAGCCAACTGATTCGAGGCGATGTAGGCAGTACGGTAACCCTGAAATTAACCCGGCCGGGATGGGGCCCCTTTGAGTTAGAGGTGGTGCGAGCTACGGTGGAAGTGCCTTCTGTTAACCATGAAGTGAAACAAGAAGGGGCTTTACGAGTGGGTTATATTCGCTTAGATGAGTTTAGCTCCCATGCGGCCGAACAAATGGAGCGCTCGATTAAAGATTTAGAGCATCAAAATGTGGATGGGTTTGTGCTAGATTTGCGCGGTAACCCAGGGGGATTATTAGAATCGAGTATTGAAATTGCTCGTATGTGGCTCGATAGTGGGGCGATTGTCAGTACCATTGACCGTAATGGTAATCGGGAGTTTGTGCGAGCGAATCGTACCGCCTTAACGAAACGTCCCTTAGCGGTTTTAGTGGATCAAAAATCTGCCAGTTCCAGTGAGATTCTGACCGGCGCTCTGCAAGATAATCATCGGGCTAAGATAGTGGGAACCAAAACCTTTGGTAAAGCCTTGGTGCAAGCGGTTCATTCCCTCTCTGATGGCTCTGGATTAGCGGTTACGGTTGCCCATTATTACACGCCCAAGGGAACGGATATTAGTAAAATGGGGATTACGCCTGATGTGGCGATCGAGTTGAGTCAGCGAGATCAACGGCGCTTGGTGCAAAATGCCCGTTTGCGAGCTACATCTTCCGATCCCCATTATACGCAGGCGATCGCCTCTTTAACGGCTCAATTGTCTCCGAAACCCTTAGCGACCACGTTTGAAGAGTGATTTAATCCTCATTTTTAACTGTAGGGGTTAACGGCCGTTAACCCCTACTTATTTTTGGGGTTATAAACAGTTTTTCTAGATAAAGAAATTGGTCGTCTAAATGCTCTTCTCCCGGTTGTTTTTGCCAGGCGGTGGTTTGCACTCCTAGAGCTTGCTGAAGTTCCCATTTATAGTCAAAGGATTGACCGGTTAATCGCTCAATGGCTGAGAATTGCTCTGGAGTTAAGGCTTGAGAATCAATCTTGTTAATTGCTTCTGGAGTAATGTGCATAGGATAGAGTTCTGCGGCTGCTATGACCTGGGATTCTTGTTCTGGGGTTAAGCTGGCTACCCGTCTTAAGGCGCTGCGGAAATTAACGGGTTTAGTCAGGGTTTGACCCTCTAAGGGGGCAATTTTTTCAGTGGGTACACCTTCTTTTTGCAGGTACATTAACACGGGTTGAGAGAGGCGAAACTCGATTTCCTCATATACGGGTTGATTGAAAACATTTTGCACAATAAAGAGGAGGATAATACTGATTAAAGTGGCGATCGCCGGAGTCGAAACCCAACCCGACCCAATTTCCCCTAACACCCGCCAACGAATTTGCCGCACCCCTCGCATTCCTTGCAAGAGTCCAATACCAATCACTGCACCAATCACCGCTTGGGAACTCGACACCGGAATCAGGGGAATGGGGGGCAGTCCCAGGTTAATAAACGTTTGTTGTAATTCCGTTGAAGAGAACACAAATAAGACCAAAGAATGGGCAACCACCACCACAAACGCAGCAATAGGGGATAACTTCATTAAACTCCCGCCCACCGTCATCATTACCCCTTTAGAATAAGTATAGACCCCGATCGCAATGGCTATGCCTCCCAGAAGAAATAATTGTTGGGTTGAACTCACGCGCACCGTCTCCCCTAAATGAAATTCGGTAAACGGAGAGGAGGGAATAAACACCCCCATCACATTACCAATATTATTCGCGCCCAAGGCATAGGAACCGAAAATTCCCGCTAAAATCAACCCCCAACGGGTATATAAATCCAATTGCAATAAATGGGGTTTAACTTGATTAATAATACTGACAAGCAAGCGATATAAAATCGCCGCAAATATCGCCCCTAAAACTGGACAAGCCACCCAAGTTAGGGCAATTTTCGATAAGACCCCTAAATCCGTAATTGCACCACTAAAGAGATTCCAGCCAATAATCGCCCCTACCACCGCTTGAGAGGTAGACACCGGTAGACCCAACTGAGTCATCCACAACACCGTCATAGCGGCAGATAATGCCACCGTGAACGCCCCCGGCAGGGCATTTAAAGATCCCAGTTCTCCCAAGCCTCCGGCAGCTCCTGCGCCCCCAATAACCGCCCCTAATATCACAAACACGCTGCATAGAAACGCAGCAGTGGAAAAACGAATCATGCGACTGCCAACCGCAGTCCCGAAGACATTAGCAGCATCATTCGCACCGAGAGACCATCCTAAGAATAGTCCACTAGAGAGGAAAATAAAAACGGCGATCGCATCCATGAATGAGTAATGGGTAATGGGTAATGGGGAATGGGGAATAGGGAATGGGGAATAGGGAATGGGGAATCCTGCCCCCACCAATATTTGGGGGCCCTATAAAGCTCGTTTAATGGCATAAATAGATAACTTATCAGCCACATCTTCCGATGCATCGGCTAATGCATCGATCACATCAATCACATCTCGCAATTGAGTTTTATGAGCCAAGGGTAAAACCGAGCGAAAGATTCCCCGTTTGAGGCGAAAGGAAATTTGATCCGCTTCTGCTTCGTAAACTCGGACTTTATAGGCATAGTCGCGCACAGTTCTGGGGTCGCGGAAAAAGGCGCGAGAGGTGAGAACAATGGTTTCTAAACACTGAACTCCCATGGAAACCAATTGCTTAAAATCACTATGATAGGGTGTGGGAATAATCGGTTCTTCAATCATTAAGTTTTGGAAATTATCCCCAATTAAGCCAATGAGATAATATAAGGCTTCGAGCAAGCTTAATACATCTCCCCGTGCATCGGGAATGAGCATTTCGGTGTAGAGTTCGGACTCAATTTCCCGGCGCAAGGTATTACAGCGATGTTTAACTTGGTTGATTTGTTGCATTTTTTCTTCACAGCCTGGGGTTAGGGCTTCGGTCTCTAGGTATAGTACCATACCCATCTCAAAGTACATTCCCCCTTCGGAGAGGCGATCGAAAAATTCATTCAGTTGATTTTCGATGAATTTCGTTTTACCAAACAGGGGGAGTGATGAGTGATTCATAGCCGCTAAAATCTTACTCCTCTAGAGCAGTCCAACAAGGTTGGCAACTATTCTTGCACAACCGGTTTAATGGTCTCAACATCTACCCCTCAATAGGTGAATGTGACTCCCCTCAAATCAGGCAATCAGATGTAGTGCGAGCATCTTGCTCGCTGCTTCCTCAGCGTAGGGTGGGTTAGGCGGCTAAAACCTAGACTCTGACAGCAATCTATCAATCCGCCGTAACCCACCATTTTAGGGTTGTCACGGCACTACTGGGGTGACTGCTCTGTTGATGTCTCCAATAAAAGCCCTATCTCAAGGTTAATTCACGAACGCGCCATCCCGGAAGCGTCCAGAGGTACGCTGACCATTGGGAGCAATGAGAACACCTTGCCCATGGGGAATGCCGCCGCGTAATTCTCCTTCGTATCTCGTGCCATCGGGGAAGAGGCATTGAACTCTGGCATCGAGAGATTGATTAAAAAACCGACCTTGGCAACGGGTTCCATCCGGACGAACCAGGATACCTTGACCTAAAATTTCCCCCTGGAAAAATTCCCCTTGATAGCGGCTGCCATCAGGGAAAATAAACACTCCTCGACCATTGGGGCGGCTGGTTTGTCTGGTGGGATTTCCAGGCACTGGAAAAAGTTCTAAGCTTCCTTGGTAAACTTCACCAGTAGAGAATACAATTTTACCGGGTCTATTGGCTGTACCGGTTAACGTTCCATTTTGAAAAACTCCTTCAAATCGGGTATCATCTTCTCGTATCAAAACTCCTTGCCCATGGGGTTGACCATTAAGAAAATTGCCTTCATAGCGGTTGCCACCAAAAAAGATATAAACGCCTACACCATGGGGTTTACCGTTGAGAAACTGACCTTGATAGCGATCGCCATTAGAATAAGTACATTTGACTTGTCCCGTAGGCACATTCGGCACACAATCAGGAATCAGTTCTTCATCTGTCCCTAATTGCCCTCCTCCTGTTTGAGGATTGGGAGGAGTATCAGATTGAGCCTTAGCCACATAGGGTTTACCTCCAAAGGCAATGAATACGGCTAAGAAAATTAGACTTAAATAAAGTTTGAGATTGAACTTTTGCATAAGTTTTCTCTTTTATTCTGCTTCTTCTACTTCTATATCTTGAATTTCCACTCTAATCTGCTCTGGCGGATAGCCGCGAGTATTTGAGATAGCCCCATCAATGAATCCCTGTTGACCCGGCTTTAAACTCGCACTAGGGCCAGCTAGAGAGGTTTCAGTAATTAAAGTACCATCTGTTGCTTCCAGCCGTATGCTTATCCTTGTTACCCGAAGAAGTTTGTCTGTTGTATTAGTGACTCGTCCGCTAATATCACCAAAATCCAATCTCAACTCACTGATCTTAATCCCCTTAATAGTTGTATCCCCAGGGTCGCCGCCCGCAGGTGGCTCAGGCATGGCAATTTCGGGTAAAGGAGCAGCACCGACTGCACGAGCCACTTCTTGCCCAAACTCTTCTAAAATCACCACCGGTTCCGCCGGGGTATAAACATCAATATTTTTCACATACACCGAACCGCCACCAATATACTCCCCGACTCCTACATACTGACTGTCTTCACCAGGGGATTTCACGATCGCCTTAACCGTCTGTCCCACTTGTACCACTGCCGACACTTCCACCGCCCTAGCCGTATTCGGAGGGGGCGGCCCCGGATCGAATGGCGCTTGAGGCACTACCGGTTGAAACCTCGGATCTACTCCTAAATTCGGGGGCGGTTCCACTTGTGGCAGTTCCGGAATCGACAAAGGGGCAATACTCGGAATCGGAGGCGCTGGTGCTGGTGCTACCCCTCCATTTCCGCCACCACCTGCCGGCGGAGCAGGAGGGGGGGGCGTTTCAATTGCAATGGGCGGAATGCCCCCAGCCGGGCCGCCGTTGCCTGCGCCACCATTTTCCGAGCCACCGGTAATAATAATTCCTGGAGGGTTAAACGGGTCTTTCTGCCCTGCGGTTTGGTCTGCTGACTGGGCCCGCTCTTCGGGATTGGTCGATTGTTGTAGAGCCGATTGGGGAGGAGGAGGGGGTGAAGGTGCTTCCGCTTCCGCTTCCTCTTCCTCTTCTGGAAACACTTCCGGTGGCGCTTCTTCTGCTGGCGCTTCCCCTTCCGTAGGTGTGGTTTGGGGGGCAGTGGCTACCGGTTCTTCGGGGGGCGCTTCTGTGGCAGGATCTTCTCCTCCCCCCCCAATCAAACCACAACTGCCTAACCCTAGGGTTAAGACACTCAGGAAGATAACTAGGAATGATGGACGCATGGAAACCCCCCACAATTAGCACGATTAGCTGGCGATTCAGTTACTGGGTCAATGGTACTGCTATTTTAGGCTGATTTTTAGTGAATGACCAATTCTAGCTTGCCCTCTCCCTTTTATGTCCGCTTTGCGGAAAATCCCTCTCCCGTGGGAGAGGGACTTCTGCTCCCCTTCTCCCTTCGACTTCGCTCAGGGCAGCGCCCG